>JAIXZK010000185.1 GCA_027489695.1 Sphingomonadales bacterium | reverse complement strand
CACTGGGGCCCTGGCGCGCCGCCACCGGCACGGCGCTGCCGAACGCCGGCACCAGCATGGGTGCGCCGGCGCCGCTGCCGAGCCGCACGCTGACGACGCCGCGCGGGCCTTCCTCGACGCTGATCCGCACCTGCGCCGCGATATCGGCGAGCAGCCGGTCGCGGCTGTCGAGCAGGCCATTGGCGGCGCTGCTGCCGCCGGCGGTGCGGCGCAGCTCCTCATTGACCCGGGCCAGCGCCGCCGTCGCGTCGTTCAATTCGCCGGCGCCGGCGGCCAGCGCCGCGTCGATGTCGCCCGACAGCCCGGCGAGCTTGTCGCCGAGGCCGGCGAAGCTGGTCGCCGCCTGGTCGAGGCGATCGAGGAAGATGCGCCGCGCCGCCACCGAGGTCGGCGCGGCGGCCAGATCGGTGCCGGCATCGAAGGCGCCGGCGATGCGGCCATCAAGATCGCTCGACGTGACCAGCGTCTGCAGGCGTTCGAGCCAGTCGCCGCGCGCCGCGAAGCGTTCATGGTCGCCGGCAGCGGCGCGGGCGGTGGTGAGTTTCAGGCCATCGGTGGCGCGGCCGACCGGCCCGGCCAGAACCCCGGCGCCGCCGCCGAAGTCGCGGCTGGTCGGCGTGCCGGCGGCGCCCGGGCGCGCCGACAGGCTCACCGTCCGGCGGACGTAGCCCGTGCTGTCGGCATTGGCGACATTGTCGCCGGTGACGACCAGCGCCGCCTGATAGGCGCGCACACCAGCGGCGCCGAGGCCGAGCAGGTCGGTCATCGCGGCGATTCCAGGGCTCTGGCCAGGCCGAGCGGCGCCGCCCGCGCGATGGCTTCGGCGCGTATGCGATCGGTCAGTTCGCGGGTCCGCGCGGCGCCGGCATCGTCGCCCAGGCCATCGTCGCCGAGCCGGGCAGCGCGGGCGGAAGCGAGCAGGCGTTCGAGGATCAGCGCTTCGAAGCGCTGCGCGGTATCGGCGGCGCTGGCCTTGGTCGCCGCCGGGGGCCGGACCAGCGGGAAGGCGCGCGGCGGCGACACCTCCATCAGATCACCACCAGTTCGGCGCGCAGCGCGCCGGCGGCCTTCAGCGCCTCTAATATGGCGACGAGATCGCCCGGCGCCGCGCCCAGCGCATTGACCGCATCGACGATGTCGCCGAGCCGGGCACCGGGGGCGAACAGCTGCATCCTTGCCGGCGCCTCGCCGGCATCGACGCTCGACTGCTGGGTGACGGCGGTGCGGCCGCCGGCCAGGGCATTGGGCTGGCTGGCCTGCTGGTTTTCGCTGACGCGGACGGTCAGCGCGCCATGGGCGACGGCGGCGGGCAGGATGCGCACCTCGCCGCCAATGACGACGGTGCCGGTGCGGGCGTTGACGATCACCCGCGCCGGCGGCGGCGCCAGCGCGATGTCGAGGCTTTCGATGCGCGCGGCGAGCGCGATGCGCGCGGCGACCTCTGCCGGGGCGCGGATGACGATGGTGGTGGCATCCTCCGCGCTGGCCAGCGGCGGGATCAGGCCCGGTGCCAGCGCCGCGTTGATGGCATCGGCGATGCTGCGCGCCGCGGTGAAGTCGACATCGTTGAGATCGAGCCGCAATGTCTCGCCTTCCGCGAAGGGCGAGGGGCTGGCGCGCTCGACGCTGGCGCCGCCCGGGATGCGCCCCGATGAGGGCGTGCCGACGACGATCTTCGAGCCATCCCTTCCTTCCGCGCCAAAGCCGCCGACCGCGAGATTGCCCTGCGCCAGCGCGTGCACCTCGCCATCGGCGCCCTGCAACGGCGCCAGCAGCAGCGTGCCGCCGCGCAGGGATTTCGCCTGGCCGAGCGCCGCCACGGTGACATCGAGGCGCTGGCCGGGCTTGGCGAAGGCCGGCAGCTCGGCGGTGATCATCACCGCGGCAGCGTTCTTCAGGATGGGGTTGAGGCCGGGCGGCAGGGTGACGCCGAGCCGCGCCGTCGCCGATTTGATCGACTGCATGGTCAGTTCGAGATTCTGGTCGCCGGTGCCGCTGAGGCCGACGACGATGCCATAGCCGGTGAGCGCGTTGCTGCGCACCCCGGCGAAGCGGGCGATGTCCTTGATGCGTTCGGCGGCGGCGGGGGTGGGTAGCAGCAGTGCGAGAAGGACGAACATAATCCTCCCCCTTGAGGGGGGAGGCGACTCGCCGAAGGCGAGCGGGAGGGGGTGGGGCCACAGGCTCCAACTGTCGCCCCGGCGGCCCCACCCCCACCCGCCGCGCTGCGCGCGAGTCTCCTCCCCCCTCAAGGGGGAGGAAAACAAAGTCCTCACAGCGGCACCACCTTGCCGAAGAAGCGCGCCAGCCAGCCCTGGCGGCTCTGGTCGGCGATCTGGCCGGTGCCGGAATAGCGGATGCGGGCATCGGCAACGCGGGTCGAGGGCACGCTGTTGTCGGCGCCAAGGTCATCGACCCGCACCAGCCCGGTCAGTTGCAGCTGCTCCTCGCCGCGGTTGAGCGTGGTGCGCTTTTCGCCGGCGATGCGCAGCACGCCGCCGGGCAGCACTTCGGCGACGGTGACGGTGATCTCGCCGAACAGCTGATTGTCCTGCGCCGCGGCGCCGCTGCCCTTGAAGCCCTGTGTCGAACCGCCCTGCATCAGGCCGGGGGGGACATAGGAGAAGGGCGGTGCCTGCGGCAGGCGGATATCGGTGTTGCCGTCGCGGCTGCTGTCGGCGGTGGCGGATTTGCGCGCCTGGGTGCGCTCGACGAGGCGGATGGTGATGAGGTCGCCGACGCGCCGCGCCCGGCGATCCATGGCGAGGCCGACGAAGGTGGCGGGGTTGTACAGGCTGCCGGTGGCGGTGGCGGCAGTGACGACGGCCGGCGCCGGTGGCAGCGTCGCGGCAACCGGCGGCTGCCGGCCGAAACCCTCGTCCGCACAGGCGGCGAGGAGGAGGAGAAGGACCAATCCCACTCCCTCCCCGCAGGGGGGAGGGATTCAGACATTCTGCGTGACATAACGGGCCATTTCATCGGCGGCGTTGATGATCTTGGCGTTGACCTCATAGGCGCGCTGCGTCTCGATCATGTCGACCAGCTCCTGCACCGTCGAGACGTTCGACCCTTCCAGCGCGCCCTGGCGCAGCGTCCCCATGCCGTCGGTGCCCGGCGCGCCAGCTTGCGGCGCACCGCTGCCGGCGGTCTCGATGTAAAGATTGTCGCCCTGCGGGCTGAGCCCGGCGGGATTGGCGAAGCGCGTCAGCGTGATCTGCCCGGCCTCGACCGGCGCCGCCTGGCCCGCCACCTGCACCGAAACCAGGCCATCGGCGGCGATGGTGATCTGCTGAGCGCCATCGGGAATGGTGATCGGCGGTTGCAGGCGCAGGCCTGCCGCCGTTACCAGCTCGCCCGTCGCCGACAGCTTGAAACCCCCGTCACGGCTATAGGCCTGGCGGCCATCGGGCAGGGCGACGGTGAAGAAGCCCTGGCCCTCGATGGCGAGATCAAGGGCATTGTCGGTCTGCACCGGCGCGCCTTGCGCATGGATGCGCTCGGT
>JAIXZK010000291.1 GCA_027489695.1 Sphingomonadales bacterium | reverse complement strand
GTCGCCATAGGAATAGAAGCGATAGTCGCTGGCGATGGCATGGGCATAGGCCGCCTGCATCACGTCCAGGCCCATCAACGCGCTGACCAGCATGAACAGCGTCGACTTCGGCAAATGGAAATTGGTGATCAGCCCGTCGATGGCGCCGAAGCGATAGCCGGGCGTGATGAAGATCGCGGTATCGCCGGTAAAACCATGCAGCACGCCAGCGCTGTCCACCGCCGATTCGAGCAGGCGCAGCGACGTGGTGCCGACGGCGATGATCCGGCCGCCGGCGGCGCGCGCCGCGTTCAGCCGGGCGGCGGTGGCGGCATCGATGCTGCCCCATTCGGCGTGCATGCGATGGTCGTCGGTATCCTCGGCCTTGACTGGCAGGAAGGTACCGGCGCCGACGTGGAGCGTGACGGTCTCGCGGCCGATGCCGGCGGCGGCGAGCGCCTCCCACAGCCGCGGCGTGAAGTGCAGGCCGGCGGTGGGAGCCGCAACGGCACCATCGCGGGCGGCGTGCAGGGTCTGGTAATCCTCGGCATCCTGGCCATCGACGGGGCGTTTGGCGGCGATATAGGGCGGCAGCGGCATGGTCCCCGCGCGTTCCAGCGCGGCTTCCAGCGTGCCATCGGTGTGAAAACGCCACAGGATCGCGCCCGCGTCGCTGCGTTCCAGCACCTCGCCGGCGAGGCCCGCGCCGAAATCGACGCGATCGCCGACGCGCAGCCGCCGGGCGTTGCGCACGAAGCTCCACCAGCTGTCGGCGGCTTCGCGCTTGTGCAGGGTGACGCCGATCCGCGCCGCGCCGCGCTGGCCGTGCAATTGCGCCGGAATGACCCTGGTATCGTTGACGACGAGCACATCGCCGGCCCGCAGCCGCGTTGGCAGGTCGCCGACATGCAGATCGAGCCGGGCATCGGGCCGCACCTCGAGCAGCCGCGCCGCATCGCGCGGGCTCGCCGGCCGCAGGGCGATCCGTTCGGGTGGCAGGTCGAAATCGAAATCGGCAACAAGCATGGCCGGGCTTTAGCGCGCGGCGCGGCGGGAGGGAATTGCGGCGGATGGCGGGGAATCCGCGGCGGCGCGACGTAAGGACTTCATCATCTTTTCATATTGCCGTTGCACGGTGAGTTTGATTGCCGCCGACCCGCGTTGTGCCCGGAGCGAATTGGCGATCCAGCACCATCGTCGCTTGCGACGCAGCAGCGGGTGCGACACGGGTTCAGCGTATATTTTCAGGAGTAGCAGGCGTGGCCGATTTTACCGGAACATCAGGTGCGGATGAACTGAACGGGGGCGTCGCCACCGATCGCCTGTTCGGCCTTGGTGGCAACGACACGCTGCGCGGTGGCAGCTCCGGCAACGACACGCTGGAAGGCGGTGACGGCGACGATGTGCTGGAAGTGCAGCGTACCAGTCTCAATTCCGGGCCGACGACCGTGGTGCTGGATGGCGGCAGTGGCAACGACGAGTTCGTCCTGCTCACGAACGTGGCGGCGGCGGCGATCACCCTGACACTGCTCGGCGGCAGCGGCGACGATGTCGTGACGGTCATCGGTCCGGTATCGGGCAGCATCAATACCGGCATCGGTGACGATACCGTGCTGTTGTCCGGCAGCGGTGCGATGACACTGACGCTCGGTGCCGGTGCCGATACCCTCATTCTGCTGTTCGATGCGCCGACGGCATCGCTCGGCTTCGTCATCACCGATTTCGATGTTGCCGGCGGCGACGTGCTCGATCTCGGCGAAGGGCTGGTGTCGGAACTGGTCGGCTGGGACGAAAGCAATCCGTTCGCCGGCGGCTTTGTCCGGCTGCTGCAATCGGGCGCTGCGACGCTGGTGCAGGTCGATGTCGATGGCAGCGCCGGGCCCCAGGGCTGGCAGACCCTGACCGAGCTCGCCAATGTCACGGCCGCCAATGTGACGGCGGCCAATCTCACCGGCTTCCGCCCCGATGGCGGCGCGACCATCGGCGAGGTCATCAACGGCACGCCGGCCGGTGAGGATCTGCTGGGCAGCTTCGGCGGTGATACCATCACCGGCGGCGGCGGCAGCGATTACATCGGCGCCGGCGCCGGCGCCGATCTCGTCAATGTCGGCAGTGGCGACGCCACTGTCGACGGCGGTGCGCAGGACGATACCATCACCGGCGGCAATGGCGCCGATCTGCTCGATGGCAATGCCGGCAACGACAGCCTGTCGGGCGGTGGCGGTGCCGATGTGCTGCAGGCATCGGGCAGCGGCAATGAAACGCTGCTCGGCGGCGGCGGCAACGACAGTTTCCTGATCGTCCGCGAAACCGGTGAGACTGGCAGCATTCTCGCCGATGGCGGTGATGACGATGATACGCTGCGCTTCACCGGCGTCGCCGCGCAGGTGGTGCTGATGGGCGGCGCCGGCAACGACACGATCCAGTTGTTCAATGCGACCGGCAGCTTCGTGCTGACCCTTGGCAGCGGCCGCGACTTCGTCTGGCTGCAGCCCAATGCCGGCCTCAACCTCGGCAGCCGTACCATCACCATCACCGATTTCGCCACCGGCAGCAGCGGCGACCTGCTCGGCTTCGGCACGCTGCTGAATGCGACGCTGACCAATTACAGCGCTGGCGCCAACCCCTTCCTCACCGGCCATGCCCGGCTGGTGCAGAGCGGCGCCGACACCCGTGTGCAGATCGATGCCGATGGCGGCGCCAACAGCTTCGTCGATTTCGCGGTGCTGCAGGGCGTGACCGCCAGCCAGCTCGTTGCCGACAATCTCGGTTTCGATCCCGGTGCCGCCAACTCGGGCACGACGGTCAATGGCACGGCCGGCAATGATGTGCTCGATGGCACCGGCGGCGCCGACCAGATCTACGGCCTGGGCGGCAACGACCTCATCCGCGGCGGCGACGGCAGCGACAGCCTTTATGGCGGCAGCGGCGACGACACCTATATCCTCGAGGGCCAGGCCGACATCGTCTTCGAAGACGCTGGCCAGGGCAATGACACGGTGGTGGCCGGTGCCGGCTATTATCTCTGGGGCAATATCGAGGCGCTGGTGCTCGCCGATATCAACGGCGACAATGATTTCTTCGGCGTCGGCAACGAACTTGCCAACAGCATCACCGGCAATGGCGGCGCCAATCTGCTGATCGCGCTCGATGGCAACGACACGGTGAGCGGCGGCGGCGGCAATGACGCGATCTTCGGCGTCGCCGGCAATGACCGGCTGAATGGCGACGCCGGGATCGATTATCTCGTCGGCGGCGACGGCGGCGATACCATCGATGGCGGCATCGATCCCGATGCGATCTATGGCGAAGCCGGCAACGACAGCCTGGTCGGCGGCAGCAGCTTCTCGACCGACATCCTGGTCGGCGGCGACGGCAACGATACCATCCGCGGCGATTCGGGGCTTGGCGATTTCGACCTGATGAACGGTGCCGCCGGCGACGACGTTTACCATGTCGACACGCCCAACGACCTGACCTTCGAGGGCGCCCGCGAAGGCAATGATACCGTCATCGCCGATATCATCGGCGCCGGCTATTATCTCTACCCGGAAGTCGAAAACCTGATCCTGATCGACGAAACGCCGTTCGGTGTCGGCAACGATCTCGCCAACCGGCTGACCGGCAATGCCATCGGCAACTACCTGCTCGGCGGCGCCGGCAACGACACGCTCGACGGCGGCGCCGGCGGCGACGTGCTGTTCGGCGAGGGCGGTGCCGATATCTTCGTCTTCACCCGCGGCACCGGCGGCGATGTGATCGGCGACTTTTCCCCCGGCAGCGATCGCATCGACCTTTCCGCTTTCGGTTTCGCCAGTTTCGCGGCGCTGCAGACACGTTTTGTCGAAAATGCTGGCACCAGCGCCATCAATCTCGACAATGGCGATCTGCTCGTTCTGAACGGTGTCACAAATTCGCAACTAACGGCGGCCGATTTCCTGCTTGGATAGATTTCGGAAAGAAATTATAGGGACGCGCGAAGCAGGAGTGCGACGCCCATGGCGGTCTTCAACGGTACCAGCGGCAATGATTCGATTCTGGGAGGAATCGATCCTGACACGCTGTACGGCTATGATGGCGATGACACTTTGGATGGCGGCGCCGGCGTTGATACTTATTACGGCTCCAGTGGCAATGACATTTTTTATGTCAATGATGTTGCAGAGCTTGTATTCGAAGAGCTGGACGATGGTACCGATCTGGTCATCACCCGATCGAATTTTTACCTTTTCGCCAATATCGAGAATCTCAACCTCGCCAGCGGTGCCGGCAACATTTTCGGCGTCGGCAACGATCTGAGCAACATCATCAACGGCAATGAAGGGGACAATCTTATCCTCGGTGGTGCCGATGGCGATGTCATCGGCGGCCATGCCGGCAATGATTCGATCTTCGGCGAGACCGGCAATGATCTGCTCGATGGCGGGGCGGGCATCGATTATATCGTTGGCGGTATCGGCAACGACAGCATCGCCGGCAATCTCGGTGCCGATGCCGTCTATGGCGAGGATGGCGATGATTTGCTGATCGGCGGCGACAATGATTTCGTTACCGATATCATCGTCGGCGGCAATGGCAATGACACGATCGATGGGCAGAATGGCCTTGGCGATTATGACATCATGAACGGCGGCGTCGGAAACGACAGCTATCTTGTCGATACGCCGGCCGATCTCACCTATGAAGGGGCCGGTGAAGGCACCGACACGGTGTTCGCCAACATCACCGGCGCCGGCTATTATCTCTATCCCTTTGTCGAGAACCTGACTCTCCAGGGATCGACTCCGTTCGGCGTCGGCAACGATCTGGGCAATGTGCTGACCGGCAGCGGAACGTCCAATTGGCTGCTCGGCGGTGCCGGCAATGATACGCTCAACGGCCGCGGCAACAATGACGTGCTGTTCGGTGAGGATGGTGCGGACCGATTCGTGTTCACGCCCGGGACCAATGCCGACTTGATCGGCGACTTCACGCCGGGCGTCGATCGTATCCAGCTGCAGGGTTTTGCCGGCCTGACCAACTGGGCGGAATTGCAGACGCGGATCGGCGAATATGAAGGCACTGCCTTCATCAATCTGTTCTTCGGCGATCTGGTGGTGATCGACGGCATCTCCAAGGCGCAGCTCACGATCAACGATTTCATTATCGGCTGATCGCCCTGGGGGCGGCGATATCGCGCGGTCCCGGCGCCAATGCCGGTGAAACCGGATGTCAGCGCGGCGGTTGCTGCGGCCCGGCGATCGGCGCCATCGCGGTTGTCGGTGGTGCCGGCGGCGCCAGCGCGGTCGCTGGGATCGGCGTTGCCGGCGGCGGTGGCGGCACCTTGTCCGCCGCGATCGACGCCTTGACGATCCGGGTCGGGTTGGCCGGCGGTTCACCGCGCGCAATGGCGTCGACATGCTCCATCCCGGCCATCACCCGGCCCCAGACCGTGTAGGTGCGGTCGAGCTTCAGCGTCGGCTGGAAAACCAGGAAGAACTGGCTGTTGGCGCTGTTCATCGCCTGCGATCGCGCCATCGAGGCGGCACCACGGACGTGCGGCAGATCGTTGAACTCGGGTTCGAGGTCCGGCAGTTTCGAGCCACCGGTGCCGGTGCCAGTCGGATCACCGCCCTGCGCCATGAAGCCTTCGATCACCCGGTGGAACACGGTGCCGTCATAAAAGCCTTCGCGCACCAGCGTCTTGATGCGCTCGACATGCTTGGGCGCGACATCCGGGCGAAGCAGGATCTTGACGCGGCCGCCGTTCGACAGGTCGAGCAGCAAGATGTCCTCGTCGCTCGCCGGGGCGACCATGCCGGCCACCGTCGGCGGCGGGCCCATCTTGGGCAGCTTCGGCGGTGCCTTGAACTCCTTGGGGTCGGTCTTGCCCTGCGCCAGCGCCGGACCGGCCGCCGCCAGGGCGAGGGCGGCCAAGACCATGGCAAGTCGCTGCCGCCACATCGGCATCAGCCCTTTTTCTCGGCCACCCGGGCCACCACATCGGCCGCCATGCGCGGCGTCACGAACTTGCGGATATCGCCGCCATAGACGGCGATTTCCTTGACCAGGCGCGACGCGATCGGCTGCAGCGCCACATCGGCCATCAGGAACACCGTCTCGATGCGGCTGTTCAGCTGCTGGTTCATGCCGGCCATCTGGAATTCATATTCGAAATCGGCAACGGCGCGCAGGCCCCGGATGATGACGCTGGCGCCCTGGTCCTCGGCGAATTTCATCAGCAACGCGTCGAATTCGACAACATCGACATTGGCGATGTCCTCGGTCTCGCGCGCCACCTGCGCCTTGCGCTCGGCCAGGCTGAACATCGGCGACTTCGACGGGTTGGTGGCAACGCCGATCACCAGCCGGTCGACCAGCTTGGCGCCGCGGCGGATGATGTCCATGTGCCCCAGCGTGATGGGATCGAAGGTTCCCGGATAGACGCCGATGCGCATGGCCATGTCGTTCCGCCTCCCGTTCAGCGATCGCGCTCGATGGCGAAGCGCGCGATGGCGCGCAGCAGATCCGCTTCCTCGCCAAAACCGCCAAGATGGGCGATGGCCTGGTCGATCAGCATCGTCGCTTGCGTGCGCGCGCGTTCGACACCCAGCAGCGAGACGAAGGTCGCCTTGCCGGCGGCGGCATCCTTGCCCACCGCCTTGCCGGTATTGTCGGCCGAGCCTTCGACATCGAGCAGGTCGTCGGCGATCTGGAAGGCCAGCCCGAGGTCGCGGGCATAGCCGCGCAAGGGGGTGCGCTGGGCTTCGGGCACGCGGCCCATGATGGCGCCGGCCTCGAGGCAGAAGCCGATCAGCGCGCCGGTCTTCAGCTGCTGCAGGCGGGTAACGCCGCCCAGATCATAGATTTCATGCTCGGCGACCAGGTCCATCATCTGGCCGCCGGCCATGCCGGCCGGGCCGGACGCGCGCGCCAGTTCGGCGACCAGCTCGATGCGGGCGAAGGGGTCCTCGTGCGTCGCCTCGTCGGCGAGGATCTCGAAGGCCAGCACCTGCAGGCTGTCCCCGGCGAGGACGGCGGTGGCTTCGTCAAAGGCCTTGTGCACGGTCGGCTTGCCGCGGCGCATGTCGTCATCGTCCATGCAGGGCAGATCGTCGTGGATCAGGCTGTAGACATGGACGCATTCGATGGCGAGGGCGACGCGCAGCGCCCGTTCGCGATCGACATGGAACAGGTCGCAGGCGGCGATGACCAGCAGTGGCCGCATCCGCTTGCCGCCGCCGATGGCGGCATGGCGCATGGCTTCGAACAGCTTGCCGCGATTGTCCGGCGGCACCGGCAGCAACCGGTCGAACCGCTGGTCCATGGCCTTGCCGATGGCATCCAGTGCCGGCTTCAGGCTGGTGGAGTCGTGCATCATCTCGGACTTGTCGGGGCTGCTCATGAGGCTTCGAAAGGCCTGGTTCCGGCCGCGTCGCCGCCTGCGCTCAACTGGATCGCCTCGATCTTCGCCGATGCTGAATCGAGCTTGGTCTCGCAATGCGCTTTCAACTGCTGGCCTTCGGTATAGAGGTCGATCGAGTCCTCGAGGCTGGCCTCGCCGCTTTCCAATTTGTGCACGATCGCTTCCAGGCGCGCCAGGGCCGCCTCGAAGCTGAGTTGCGAAAGCTCGTCCCCGGTCATGGCGCGTGTTTGGACGGGCGCGCTCGCAGGGTCAAGCGGCGAGGCGGCCCGAAGCCACTCGCCGGCAGCTTGCCAATCCCCGCGGTCGCATTAGGCATGGCGAGCCGACAAGGCCGATCGCGCCGAGGGAGTTCATCATGCCGACCATCGCCACCGCCGCCATCCTCCACCAGCGGGGCGGGCCGTTCGGCATCGAGACGGTGACGCTCGCCGATCCGGGGCCGGGCCAGGTGCTGGTCAAGGTCCATGCCTGCGGCATCTGCTTCACCGATATCGGTGTGCAGAATTACGAGCAGGGCACGCCATTGCCGCATGTGCTCGGCCATGAAGGCGCCGGCGTCGTGCTGGCGACCGGGCCCGGCGTCACCCGTGTCGCGGCCGGGGACCGGGTGGTGCTCTCCTATGCCTCCTGCGGCAGCTGCCCGCGGTGCAGCGCGGCGGCGCCGCAATATTGCGCCAGCTTCATGGCGCTCAACTATTCGGGGCTGCTGCCCGATGGCAGCGTGCCGATGGCCGGCGCCGACGGCCCGGTGTATGGCGGCTTCTTCGGCCAATCGGCCTTTGCCAGCCATGCCCTCGCCTATGAACGCAACACGGTGAAGGTCGATGGCGACGAGCCCTTCTCGACCCTGGCGCCTTTGGGCTGCGGCATGCAGACCGGCGCCGGTACCGTCTGGAACAGCCTGGCGCCGCGCGCCGGGCAGAGCCTCGCCGTTTCCGGCACCGGCAGCGTCGGCCTCGCGGCGCTGATGGCGGCGGTGGCGTCGGGCTGCGGCCCGGTCATCGCCATCGATCGCAACCCCGAACGGCTGGCGCTGGCGGCAAGCCTGGGGGCGACGCACACCATCCTCGCCGATGGCCGCGACCTCAGTGCCGCGATCCGCGCCATCGTTCCCGATGGCATCGACTTTCTCGTCGATACCACCGGCGTGGGGCCGGTGATCCGCGCCGGGCTGGAGGCGCTGACGGCGCGCGGCCAGCTGGCGATGCTGGCGGTGACGCCGCCGGGCACGGAAATCACCATCAACCCCAATGTCCTGCTGGGCGGCCGCCATCTGCGCGGCGCTGTCGAGGGCGATGCCGACCCGCAGGCGTTCATTCCGCTGATGCTGGCGCGGCACCGCGCCGGGCAGTTCCCGCACGACCGTCTGGTGACGACCTATAGGCTGGCGCAGATCAACGAGGCCATCGCCGCGATGCGGCAGGGCAGCGCGATCAAGCCGGTGTTGCTGATGGACTGACGGACCCGCCCCCGCCCCCGTCCACGCCGCGCGCCCGCCAGAAGTCGAACGCCTGCTGCTGCAGGCGGGCGACATGCGCCGCCGCCGCGGGGCCGGTCCATGCCACGCCATCGCCGCGCCCGACCCACCAGCCCTGGCCGGGAAGTCCATCCGACTCGCGAACGACAAGCACCGCCAGCTCGGGCTCGCCGGCCGCCGCGGCGCGGCCGTCGATGGCGTCGAGCACCTTGCACAGCGCCCGCAGCCGCGGCCGGGTGAAGCGCAGCCCCAGCGCCTGCATCAGCCCCGAATAGGACAGCGCGGTCCCTACGGCCGCAGCGGCGCGCAGCAAGGCCTCGATTTCGGCAACATCGAACATGGCGGCAGTATCGAACCGCGGCGCTGCAAACGCAAAAGGGCGACACCCCGCGGTGCCGCCCTCGCGATGTGGCGCTGCCGAAGCCGTTACGAAGGACGGTTCTTCTTCGCCTTGCGATATTGGGCGATCTCGTCCGGCGTGGCGCGACGATCGCCATTGTACCAGACGCCGCGCCGCTCGGTCAGCGTCGTCGTGCTGGTGTCGGGCGTGCGGCTCGACGCGGCGTCGGGGCCCGGGGTGGCGCCCGGCGTGCCGCGTGCGGTCATGCTGTCACCGGCCATGCCGCCGTCCGGCGTCAGGGCAGGGGCGGCGGCATCGGGAGTCGGCGCCGGGGTCTGGGCGAAAGCAGTGGCGCCGGTCAACAGGGTGGCGGCAGTCAAGGCAAGGATCTTCATCGGTCAGTCTCCTGATGCGGCATGCCATTGGGCACGATCCGATCGAAGAACCGCTTCTCAATTGCCAAGTTCCCGAATATCGCCGCGATGCGATAGCCCGAACGGATTCCATCGACGGGATGATTATTTATATTGATCGTTAGTTTTCTGTTCTTCCCGAGTTCATCATGGGGCGGAAATGGTCAAGTTGCCGGACGGGCCGCGTTGCTTGTCGGCATGGCGTGCCAGGCTGGCCGCCACCATCCGGGCCCGCCAAGGATGACTTGGCCGAACGGCGCTGCTAGGGACGGGGCATCGCCCGTTTCCCATGCGACCGACGTCGCCCCTCGCACTTCTCAGGCAGACCGACATGACCATCCATTTCCACGAGGGCGACCTGCCCGGCGACGTCTTTGCTCCCGGCCCGATCGCCGTCGACAGCGAGACGATGGGGCTGATCCCCGGCCGCGACCGCCTCTGCCTTGTCCAGTTGAGCGACGGCCAGGGCGACGAGCATCTCGTGCGCTTCCGGGCCGGCCAGTATGACGCGCCGAACCTCAAGGCCGTGCTCGCCGACCCGGCCCGCCTCAAGCTGTTCCATTTCGCCCGCTTCGATCTGGCGGTGATCCGCCACTATCTCGGCGTCGATGCATCGCCGCTGTTCTGCACCAAGATCGCCTCCAAACTGGTGCGCACCTATACCGATCGCCATGGCCTCAAGGACATGCTGAAGGAAACCATCGGCGTCGAAGTGTCGAAGCAGCAGCAGTCTTCCGACTGGGGCGCCGCCGAGCTTACCGATGCGCAGAAGGATTATGCCGCCTCCGATGTGCGCTACCTGCACCGCGCCCATGCCGTGCTTGCCGAACGGCTGGCGCGCGAAGGCCGTACCGAGATCGCCGAGGCCTGTTTCCGCTTCCTGCCGACCCGCGCCG
>JAIXZK010000012.1 GCA_027489695.1 Sphingomonadales bacterium | reverse complement strand
GCCGATGACGGCGCGGCTGCGCGCCGGCCTGGCGAGCGGCTCGATCGGCTTCCTGGCCCGCGCCGTCAGCCAGCTTGCCGTGCTCGGCATCACCGTCGTCGCCACCCGCATGCTCGGCACAACGGCATTCGGCGCCTATGCGATCGCGCTGGCCTTCTCCTATCTGTCGCGCAACCTGCTCTATGTCGGGCCCTATGAATATCTGCTCAAATCGCCGCTGACGCCTACACTGGCGGCTTCCTGCCTTGTCGCCAACCTCGGCATCGCGGCGCTGATGGCGGGGCTCGTCTCGGTCCTCGCGCTGTTCACCGACCGCCTGTTCGGCACCCCCGACATCGGCTGGCTGCTGGTGCGGCTGGCGCCATCCTTCCTGCTTGTTGCCTTGTCGAGCTGGTGCGAGGCGCTGCTGCTGCGCCAGGGCGCCGTCCGCCGCTATTATGCCATCACCGTGCTCGGCGATATCGTCGGCGCGGCGGTGGCGGTCGGCTGCCTGTTCGCCGGGCTGGGGCTGGCGGCGCTGGTCGCCCATGCCTATGCGCGCCTGGGCACGATGACTTTGGCCTATCTCGCCGGGCGGCGCTTCCGCATCGAACTCGCCGGGGAACGCGCCGAGATCGGCGCCGTGCTCGGCTGGTCGCGGGCGCGCTATGGCGCCAGCCTGCTCAATTTCGGATCGGGCTATGGCGCCGATCTGGTGCTCGGGCTGCTGCTGTCGCCGGCCGCCACCGGGCTCTATCGCGCCGCATCGCGCATCGTCTCGGCCTTGAGCGACCTGTTCGCCCAGCCGCTGCTCAAGATCGCCCAAACCCATGTTTCGGCACGGCGCGCCGCCGGCGATGGCCCCGGCCTAGGCTGGCTGGCGATGTTCGGCGGCATCGCGGCGGTGGCCTGGGCGGCGCTCGCCGGGCTGGCGCTGGCGGCCGATGCCATCGTGCCCTTCGTGCTGGGCGAACAATGGCATGCGGCGGCGCCGCTGGTGGTGGTGTTCTGCTTCGCGCGCAGCCTGTTGCTGATCGACGCGGTGACGACGCCGGTGCTGGTGGCGGGCGACCAGCAGAAGTTCATGCTGCCGATCCAGACCGCGGTGGCAGTGGCGGTGGTGGTGGCGAGCGCGGCGCTGGCGCCCTGGGGGCCGATGCCGGTGGCGATCGCGGCAGCGGTCATCGCGCTCGCCATGTCGCTGCTCTATGCGCGGCGCGCGCTGCGCATCGCCGGGGCGCCGCTGTCGGCCTTTGGCGCGGCGCTGCTGGTGGCGATCACGCCGGCGCTCGCCGTGGCGGCAGTGCGCCTGGCCGGGGACCTGGCGGCAGCGGCGGGCTGGTCATTGCACCCCATGGCGTTGCTCGCGGCGATGGCGGCGGGCGGCATTGGCGGGCTGGTGCTGGTGCGGCGACCGCTGGCGCGATCCCTGGCGGCGCTGGCCGGGCCGGGGGTGCCGGCATGACCGGCGTGCCCGCGCTGGCCAAGGCGATCGCCGGGCGGCTGGTCGCGACCTTGCCGCAATGCGCGCCCGAGCGGGCGATCTTCGTCATTGGCCATATGCGCTGCGGTTCGACGGCGCTTTCGAACGTGCTGGTCTCGCGGCCCGAAGTGAGCGGCTATGGCGAGGCGCATGTCGCCTATCGCGGCCGCGGCGCGCTCGGCGTGCTGCTGCTCAACCAGTGGCGCCGGCAAAGCTGGCGGCCGCAGGCGCGGCACCTTTTCGACAAGATTCTGCACAACCGCTATGATGGTGACGCCTGGCCGGGTTTCTTCGCGGCGCGGGCGATCTTCGTCGCCCGGGCGCCGGATGCGGCGATTCCATCGATCCGGGCACTGTTCGCCACGATCGGATCGGCGGAATATGGCAGCGATGCCGAGGCGGCGGCCTATTATGCCGAGCGGCTGGAAGCGATGCTGGCGCTCTGGTCGCGTTTCGCGCCGACGCGGCGCGTCGCACTGACCTATGAGGCTTTGACCGCGGCGCCCGATGCCGAACTGGCGCGGGTGGGTGCCATGATCGGCCTGTCGCCGCCGCTGGCCAATGCCTATGCGCCGCGTGCCGCCGCCCAGGCGCGCGGTGCCGGCGATCCGCTGACCTCGCACCGATTCGCCAGGATCGACGCCGGCGCCACCGGCCAACGAGCGGTCACGCCGCTGGCAATCGACCCGGAAATGCGCGAACGCATCGACGATCTCTACCGAAAGTTCGTGAATCTGGCCGGTACGCAGGAAAATGCGCCGGTTGCCGCGCGCCAATGATTGCGGAAATCTTCCGCTTTTGCTATCGGCCCCTACCAATCGACAACGGCACCCGCGATCTTTTCTTGAAGGCCGCGACGTGTCCATGCTCGGCGGCAGCTGCGTTGTAACATTACAGCGACGCGGCTGCAACAAAAGCACATTATTACTGTAACAAATTCGTCGCAAAGGCGGCGTCGTGTGAGGGATTGAACCATGGCTGCGCAGCTTACCGTGATGCAGATGGCGGCCGCCCTGGCCGCGGCCCCGGCTCCGGTCGGGCCGACCGCCGGCAATGATCGGCTGAACGGCACCCTCGACAGCGACAACATCAATGCCCTGGCCGGCAATGACACGATCTTCGGGCGTGACGGCGATGACACGCTGACCGGCGGTCTCGGCAACGACACGCTGAGCGGCGGCAACGGCTTCGATCGCCTGAACGGCAATGATGGCAATGACGTGCTGACCGGCGGTGCCGACAATGACACGCTCGCCGGCGGCAATGGCAATGACCGGCTGACCGGCGGCGAAGGCGACGACAATCTGCAGGGCGGTGCCGGCAACGACACGCTGAACGGCGGCAATGGCAACAATGTGCTGAGCGGCGGCGACGGCGATGATCGCATCTTCGGCGGCGCCGAGATCGACCGCATCTCCGGCGGCAACGACAATGACTATATGTTCGGCGGCTTCGGCAACGACACGATTTCCGGCGGCGAAGGCCGCGACACGCTGCTCGGCGGCGACGAGAACGACCTGTTGCAGGGCGGTGGCGGCGACGATCTGATCGTCGGCGGCCGTGGCGTCGACAAGCTGACCGGCAACGCCGGCATCGACACCTTTCGCTTCCTCAATGCCGACGAATCGGGCGTCGGCGTTGGCGAGCGTGACCAGATCCTCGATTTCGCCATCGGCGTCGACAAGATCGACCTGCGCTACGTCCGTGCGACGGCGGCCGGGCTGTCGTTCACCCGCGCCGGCGCCAATGTCATTGTCGGCGTCGATCTCGACCTCGACGGCAATGCCGATTTCGAGATCCAGGTGCAGCGCGGCGTCGGCATCTCGGTGAGCGACTTCCTGCTGTAACAGGGCCGGTCCAAGGGGCGGCATGATCTTGTCCGGTTTTGTGTTTCGCCGCCGTTGCGGCCTCGGTCTGATGCTTGCGACAATGCTGGGCGGCGGCCTGTTGCCAGCCATCGCATCGCCACGCGTCGAGGCCATTGCCGCACCGGCCGCCGCGCCGGCCGCGGCATCGCCCGCCGCCGCAGCCAGCGCGGCCGCGCCGATGCACCCGGATCGGCTGCTGCGTTGCGACATGCGCCGGGTCACCAATGTCGATACCGGCAAGGTCCAGGATTATTCCGAGCTGAAATTCGAAGGATCGCACCCGCTGGTGCTGCACCTCGGTCCGATCGTCGTGCGCACCGGCCTGCCGCCCGAGGCCTTCGAGACCCCCGAATCGACCTCCGCGCTGACGCGAATCGAGTCAGATCCCGACAATCTGCTCGCCGATGTGCCGAAACAGTTCAGCCGGGTGGTCGATCGCTGGCCGGAGCGGGTGGAAATTGCAACCGATGTGGATGGAAAGCAGATTCACGTCATGATCGTGACGCCGCTCGATGCGGCGCAGCAGAAGTTCCGGTTGTTCATGACCTTTTCGTCCTATTCTCTCGGCTATAATCTTGCCCGGGTCTATCTCGGCGACTGTTCCGCGACGATCACAGCGCCCTGATCGTTGCGCATCCGGCGCGAATTGCCGGAAATTGGCGTCCAGTTGCGCACCTTTTCCCAAGGTTCCGCGATCGCTGTCACAAAATCATAATATCACTGTCTTTTGGCGCTGTTAATCATTGTTAAGTGATCGAGTCGCCGGTTCCGGCGCGCGCTTCGGCGTGCTGCCCGGATCGCGGCCCGGCGCGCCCCCACCGTCGCGGCCTTCGTCCGGCGGAGCCCCAGCATTTGGAGATCGATATGGCTCTCATTATCGGAACGAATGACGATCAAGCTCTGTCCGGCACCGCCGGCAACGACACGATTCGCGCGCTCGAAGGCAATGACACCGTCAACGCCGGCCGCGGCAATGACAATGTCCAGGGCGGCGGCGGCGACGACAGCATCAGCGGCAACGCCGGCAACGACACGCTCAATGGCAACAACGGCGTCGACACCATCCTCGGCGGCAATGGCAACGACAATCTGCAGGGCGGCAACGACGACGACCGGCTGTTCGGCGGCGCCGGCAACGACACGCTGACCGGCGGCGCCGGCAACGATCTGCTGATGGGCGGCGTCGGCAACGACCGGCTCAGCGGCGGCGAGGGCGACGACCGCCTGATCGGCGGCGAGGGCGCCGATGTCCTGCTCGGCGGCAATGGCTCCAACATCCTGATCGGCGGCAGCGGCAACGACACGCTGACCGGCGGCGCCGACAATGACACCATCTATGGCGGCAGCGGCCGCGACGTCTTCACCGGCGGCGCCGGTGCCGATCGCTTCGTCATCAGCGGCCAGGGCGATCTCGGCTTCGGCGCGCTGCGCGATGTCATCAACGATTTCGCCGTCGGCGAGGACCGGCTGGTGATGACCTCGCTGCGCATCGGCGCGGCGCAGGTCCAGTTCGTCACCTTCGCCGGCGGCAATGCCACCATCCTGCGCATCGATGCCGACAGCAACGGCAGCTTCGAATCGGAAATCCAGCTCAACAATGTCGCCTTCGGCAGCTTCAGCCTCGCCGACCTGCTGCTCTGATTGCGGTTTCATGACGGCGGCGTTGCACTTTCGCGGTGCAACGCCGCCTTTTGGCCACGGGGCGCGGCGAACGGGCCGCTGCCACGCGATCGTCATGTCACAATGGTGGACAGCCGCCCCGCCGATTGGGTAAGCGCGGGGCAGTTCCAGCCGTAACATCCAGCGGCAGCGTGGAGTTCCCCGACGGCTATCCCGGGGTCAGGAGCAGAATGCGCCTTTTCGGACTTGAAATCCCGCCGGAGCTCGAGGCAGCGGGCCGCGCCTGCGGGGAGCATCTGCGGCTGGCGGCCTGGCTGTCGGCGCTGATCAACATCCTCTATCTCGCGCCGACGCTGTTCATGATGCAGGTCTATGACCGCGTCGTCACCACCGGCGGCATCCTCACCCTCGTTTGGCTGACCATCGTCGTCGCCTTCGCGCTCGGCACGCTGGCGGCGCTGGACGGTATCCGCAGCCGCATCATGATCCGCGCCGGCCTGCGCCTCGACAAGCTGCTCAGCCGCGACATCCTCGATCACGCCTTGCGCATGGCGCGCGGCGGCCGGGCGCCGCAGGTGATGCGCGACTTCGATACCGTGCGCCAGGCCTTCTCCGGCCCGCCGGCGATCGCGCTGATGGATATCCCCTGGACGCCGGTCTATGTGCTGGTCGCCTTCCTGCTGCACTGGGTGCTGGGCGTCGCCGTCATCATCGGCGCTGCCGTGCTGCTCGGCATCACCATCCTCAACGAACGCGCCACCCGCGAAGCGACCAAGGCCGCTACCCGCACGCTTTCCATGTCTTATGGCGAGCAGGAGCGGCTGGTGGCGCAGGCTGAACTCGTTCGTAGCCAGGGCATGCGCCGGGCGCTCGTCGCCCGCCATGTCGATCGCCGCGGCCAGGGCCTGGGGCTGACCAGCAGCCACCAGTTCGCCAGCGGCAGCTATTCCTCGGTGGCGAAATTCTGGCGCCTGTTCCTGCAGTCCTTCGCCCTCGGCCTCGGCGCCTATCTCGCTGTCGAGCGCGAGATTTCCTCGGGCGCGATCATCGCGGCCTCGGTGCTGATGGGCCGCGCCCTGCAGCCGATCGAGCTGCTGGTCGGCGCCTGGAAGCCGATGATCGACGCGCGCGAATCGCTGTCGAACCTCGTCGAGCTCTACAGCGGCGCGGTGCGCGGTAAGGCCTTCCCGCTGCCGGCGCCGGCCGGACGGATCGAAGCACGCCAGATCACCCTGTGGGGTGCCAAGGGCGCGCCGCCGATCCTCGCCAATGTCGGCATCCAGGCCGATCCCGGCGAACTCGTCGGCATCACCGGGCCGTCGGGCGCCGGCAAATCGACCCTGATGCGTGTCCTTGTCGGCGCGCTGACGCCGGACAGCGGCGAGATCCGCGTCGATGGCTCGGAACTGCGCGACTGGGACCAGGAACTGCTCGCCGAGCATATCGGCTATCTGCCGCAGGATTGCGCGCTGCTGCCGGGCACCGTCGCCGAGAACATCGCCCGTTTCTCCGCGGCGCGCGGCGAGGACCCGGACGAGGTCAACCGCAAGGTCATCGAGGCGGCGACCGCCGCCGGGGTGCACACGCTCGTCACCCATCTGCCCGATGGCTACAACCATATGGTCGGCTGGGGCGGCGAGGGCCTGTCCTATGGGCAGCGCCAGCGCGTCGCGCTCGCCCGGGCGCTCTATGGCAACCCGTCGATCCTCGTGCTCGACGAGCCCAATGCCGCGCTCGATGCCGAAGGCGAAGCAGCGCTGATCTCGTCGATCTCCGGCGCCCGGGCGCGCGGCGCCACGGTGATCGTCGCTGCCCATCGCGTCGCGGTGCTGGCCGCGGCCACCAAGCTGCTGGTGCTCGTCGCCGGCCGCGTCCAGCATTGGGGCCCGGCCGAGGAAGTGCGCCAGCGCCTGCAGGTGCGCGGGCCGGAACCGCGCATCGCCGAACAGAGAGCGTCCAATGGCTAGTGTTCCCCAATTGCTTCCCGGCACCGACATCGTCGATCCGGCAGCGTCGCGCGGCATCGCCGACGACAATCCCGCCGGCGATCGTCGCATCGCCTGGTGGATCGGCGGCGCCTTCTTCATCGGTTTCCTCGGCTGGGCGGCGCTGACGCCGCTCGATGCCGGCGCCTATGCCAGCGGCAGCGTTGCCGTCGCCGGCCGCACCCAGGCCGTCCAGCACAAGGAAGGCGGCACCATCGCCGCCATCCACATCAAGGAGGGCCAGCGCGTCAAGCAGGGCCAGCCGCTGGTCACTATCGCGCAGGGCACGATCGAGGCCACCGAGCGCGGCCTGACCCGCGAATATCTGCTGCTGCTCGCCGAGCGCGAGCGGCTGCTCGCCGAACGTGCCGGGCAGACGCGGGTGCCGGCGCCGCTGGAATATGCCCGGTTGACCGGCGCCGATGCCAGCATCGCCGCCGAGGCGCTGCGCAGCCAGCAGGCGCTGCTGACAGCGCGGCGTACCGCCATGCAGCAGCAGAAGCTGGTGCTCGGCCAGCAGGCGGCGCAGGCGCAGGCGCGTATCGAAGGCTATCGCGCCGAACTCGCCGCCAATCGCGACCAGCGCACCTCGATCCAGCAGCAGCTGACCGGCATGCGCGAGCTTGCCGAAAAGGGCTTTGCTTCCAAGAACACCATCCGCTCGCTGGAACGCGCCGAATCGAGCCTGGAAGGCGAAGTCGGCAGCTTTGCCAGCAAGATCGCCGAGGCCCGCGAAGCCATCGGCCAGGCCCGCATGCAGAGCCTGGTGCTCGAC
This sequence comes from Sphingomonadales bacterium, assembly GCA_027489695.1. Classification (GTDB taxonomy): domain Bacteria; phylum Pseudomonadota; class Alphaproteobacteria; order Sphingomonadales; family Sphingomonadaceae; genus Sandarakinorhabdus. The sequence goes on along the minus strand of JAIXZK010000012.1, from coordinate 25,639 downwards.
AGCAACCTGATCGAGGAAGCCGACCAGCGGTTGCGCGATGTCGCCACCCGGCTGAACGAAGTCACGCCGCAGCGTTTCCAGGCGAACGAGCGGCTGGCGCAGACCGTGGTGCGCGCGCCGGCATCGGGCCGCGTTGTCGGATTGTCGATCTTCACCGTCGGCGGCGTGGTGGCGCCGGGCCAATTGCTGATGAACGTGGTTCCGGAAAACCGTGAACTTGTCGTCCAGGCGCGGTTTTCGCCCGACGATGCCGACGATATCGCGCCGGGCATGCTGACCGAGGTGCGCTTCCCCTCGCTGCGCGATGCCAATCTGCCGACCATCGACGGCACGCTCGTCACCGTTTCCGCCGATGCGATGCAGGACGAAAAGAGCGGCGCCACCTATTTCACCGGCGAAGTCCGCGTGCCGGCGGCGGAACTGCGCGCCATCGAGGCCGCCCGCCCCGGCCGCCCGCCGATCTCGCCGGGCCTGCCGGTGGAAGTCCTCGTCAAGCTCGAGAAGCGGACGGTGCTGAGCTATCTGGTCGAGCCGCTGATGCGCGCCACCTGGCGGACCGGGCGGGAGCATTGAGGCGGTAGAGAAGGGGGCCTCCGGCGGCTGGGGCCTTGGGCCCCAGACCCCGTTTCCTTCGGCCTGGTCACGAAGGCCCGCTGGCCGGCATCGTTCCAAAAAACAAAATGGGGTCTGGGGCCTACGGCCCCAGCCGCCGGAGGCCTCTTCTGCCTTCCGCCCTAGCGACGCAATTCCGGCAGCAACCGATCGACGATCAGCGCTGCCGCGGCTTCGGGAGTCATCGCCGTCGTGTCGATGTGGATTTCGGCAGTTTCGGGGGCTTCATAGGGGCTGTCGATGCCGGTGAAGTTCTTCAGCTGGCCGGCGCGGGCCTTTTTGTAGAGGCCCTTGACGTCGCGGTCCTCGGCCACGCTGAGTGGCGTATCGACGAAAATCTCGATGAACTCGCCGTCGGTAAGCATCTCGCGCACCATGCGACGTTCGGCGCGGAACGGCGAGATGAAGGCGGTCAGCACAACCAGGCCGGCGTCGGTCATCAGCTTGGCGACTTCGCCGACGCGGCGGATGTTCTCGATGCGGTCGGCTTCGGTGAAGCCCAGATCCTTGTTGAGGCCGTGGCGGACATTGTCGCCATCGAGCAGGAAAGTCTTGTGGCCCAGCGCGTGCAGCCGCTTTTCGACAAGGTTGGCGATCGTCGACTTGCCGGCGCCGGAAAGGCCGGTGAACCACAGCAGCTTCGGCCGCTGGCCCATGTTGGCGGCATGGGCGTCGCGGGTGATGTCGAGCGCCTGCCAATGGACGTTCTGCGAGCGGCGCAGCGCGAAGTGCAGCGTGCCGGCGCCGACGGTGGCGTTGGAATCGCGGTCGATCAGGATGAAACCGCCCAATGCGCGGTCCTCGGCATAGGGGGCGAAGGGGATGGCGCGGTGCGTCGTCACCGTGGCGACGCCGATGTGGTTCAGCTCCAGCGACTTTGCTGCCAGATGCTCCATGGTGTTGACGTCGATGGCATATTTCGGCGCGGCGAGGCTGGCCGGCACGGTGACGGCGCCGGTCTTCAGCCAATAGGAACGGCCGGGCACGAGCGCCTCGTCGGCCATCCAGACGATGGTCGCTTCGAACTGGTCGGCGAGTTCCGGCGGCGCATCGGCGGCGGCGATGACGCTGCCGCGCGAGCAATCGACTTCGTCGGCAAGGGTCAGGGTGATCGCTTCGCCGGCGCCGGCTTCCTCGCGGTCGCCATCGAAAGTGACGATGCGGGCGACGCGGCTGGTGGCGCCGCCAGGGGTGATCCGTACCGCATCGCCGGGGCGGATGCGGCCGGCGGTGATCGTGCCGGTGAAGCCGCGGAAATCGAGATTGGGGCGGTTGACCCATTGCACCGGCAGGCGGAAACCGGCGGCGCTGGCCGGCTCGACGGGCACCTGTTCGAGATGTTCGAGCAGCGCCGGCCCCTGGTACCAGGGCATTTCATCGGCGCGGCGCACGATGTTGGCGCCGGTAAGCGCCGCCATCGGAATGGCTGTGAAGCCGGGAATGCCGATCTGGCGACGGAAGGCGTCGAAATCGGCGACGATGGCATCGAACACCGCCTGGTCATGCCCGACGAGGTCCATCTTGTTGACCGCCAGCACGAAGTGGCGGACGCCGACGAGATTGGCGAGGAATGCGTGGCGGCGGGTCTGGGTGAGCACGCCACGGCGGGCATCGATCAGCAGCACCGCGAGGTCGGCGGTGGAGGCGCCGGTCACCATGTTGCGGGTGAACTGCTCGTGCCCCGGCGTGTCGGCGACGATGAACTTGCGTTTTTCGGTGGTGAAGAAGCGATAGGCGACATCGATGGTGATGCCCTGTTCGCGCTCCGCCGACAGGCCGTCGACGAGCAGGGCGAAATCGAGGTTCTGCCCCTGGGTGCCGACCTTGCGCGAATCGCTGGCCAGCGCTGCCAGCTGGTCCTCGAAGATCATCGCGGTGTCGTAGAGCAGCCGGCCGATCAGCGTCGACTTGCCGTCATCGACCGAGCCGCAGGTGATGAAGCGCAGCAGCGACTTCCGGCCATGGGCTTCGAGATAGGCGGCGATGTCGCGCTCGATCAGCGCTTCCTCGGCGGGGCGATAGGTGTTGGCGGCGGGGGGAGCGTTCATCAGAAATAGCCTTCGCGCTTCTTGCGCTCCATCGATGCCGATTCGTCGTGATCGACCATCCGCCCCTGGCGTTCGGAGGTGCGGGCGAGCAGCATTTCCTGGATCACGTCCGAAATGGTGGCAGCCTCGCTCTCGACCGAACCGGACAGCGGATAGCAGCCCAGCGTACGGAAGCGGATCGAGCGTTCCTCGACGGTCTCGTGCGCGCCGATCACCATGCGCTCGTCATCGACCATCAGCCGCATGCCGTCGCGCAGCACCGTCGGGCGCTTCGCAGCGAGATAGAGCGGCACGATCGGGATGTTTTCGGCGAGGATATATTGCCAGATGTCGAGCTCGGTCCAGTTCGACAGCGGGAAGACGCGGCAGCTTTCGCCGGCGCGCAGCCGCATGTTGTAGAGGTTCCACAGCTCCGGCCGCTGGTTCTTCGGGTCCCATTCATGGCTGGCCGAGCGGAAGGAGAAGATGCGTTCCTTGGCGCGGGCCTTTTCTTCGTCACGGCGGCCGCCGCCGAAGATCGCGTCATAGCGGCCGGCGTCGAGCGCCGTCTTCAGCGACTCGGTCAGCATGCGGCGGGTATAGACGGGGGTGGGCGTGTCGAACGGGTTCACGCCTTCCGCGGCGGCGGCGTCATTGTGGTGGACGAGGAGGTCGAGGCCATATTCGGCGGCGATGCGGTCGCGATGCTCGATCATCGCGCGGAAGTCCCAGCCGGTGGCGACATGCAGGAAGGGGAAGGGCGGCGGCGCCGGGTAAAAGGCCTTGCGCGCCAGGTGCAGCATGACCGACGAATCCTTGCCGATCGAATAGAGGAACACCGGCCGCGCTGCCTCGGCCACCACTTCACGCATGATATGGATGCTCTCGGCTTCCAGTCGTTGCAGGTGGCTCAGCATTCCGTGTCCGTTTCCCGCCGTGGCGGCATGGTGCTTGCCGCCGGGGCGGCAGGATCGATCGCCGCGGTTGCGGCAGGAGCACGGCCTATCGCGCGCGATTGTTGCAATGCAAAGACCGCTTTGCTGTGGCGCGGCAAAGCCAGGCTTGCCAATGCGGCCTTGTTGCGCTCCGAAATGTCATGTTTAGCGGGCATTGGGGGCCTGTTCTGGTGGTATCCGAGGTCTGATTGTGCCGATCGAGCTTTCCCCGCGTGGGCTGGCCAAGCCCTGGGGCGTCACCGCGCTGCCGGCGGCGCTCGCCGCCCATGCCGCGGCCGGCGCTGCCGGGGATCGCCGCACCGGCGAAATCTGGTTCGAAGGCGGCGGCGATGTTCCCGGCGGCGACGAACTGCTCGTCAAGATGCTGTTCACCAGCGAGCGCCTGTCGGTGCAGGTCCATCCCGATGACGCCGGCGCCCATGCCATCGGCTTGGCGCGCGGCAAGGACGAGGCCTGGTACGTGATGGCCGCCGAACCCGGTGCCAGCATCGGCATCGGCCTCGCCGCCGGCCTGACGCCCGACGCGGTGGCGGCGGCGGCGCGCGACGGCAGCATCGTCGATCTGATGGAATGGCGCGCGGTGGCCGCCGGCGATGTGCTCTATGTGCCGGGCGGCACCGTCCATGCGCTCGGCGCCGGGCTGCAGCTCGTCGAAATCCAGCAGGCGCTCGATCTGACCTGGCGGCTCTATGATTATGGCCGGCCGCGCGAACTCCATCTTGATGAAGGGCTGGCGGCGGCACGGCTGGCGCCGTTCGGGCCCAATGCCGCGCCGCGCCGCATCGACGCGGCGCGCGCCATCCGCGCCGAAGGCGGCAAGTTCGTTATCGAGGAGCTGGCCGGGCCCTGGTCCGGCCGGCTGAGCGCCGGCGCCGGCCGCCCGGCCTGGGTGGTGGCGCTCGCGGGTCGCGGCCGCCTCGGCAACGCGGAGGTCAGCGCCGGCAGCGTCTGGCTCGCCGATGGTGACGCCGCCATCGCGCTCGATCCCGGCGGCCATTGGCTGATCGCCTATGGCGCTCCCATGGCGGAGGCGGGGCGGCTGGCGGCCTGACCCGCCGCCGTGGCAATCAGCCGGCGAACCGCCAGCCGAGCGTTTCCCCGGCGTGGAAGGGCACCACTTCGGTGCCGGCGGCAGCGATGCGGGCCGGCACCGGCGACGCGGCGCGTTCCAGCGTGATGAAATCGGCGTTGCGCGGCAGGCCATAGAAATCCGGGCCGAATTCGGAGGCAAAGCCCTGCAGCCGGTCGAGCACGCCTTCCTCCTCGAAGACCCGGGCATAGCTTTCCAGCGCGAAGGGCGCGTTGAAGATGCCGGCGCAGCCGCAGGCGCTTTCCTTGTCGCCGACGGCGTGCGGCGCCGAATCGGTGCCGAGGAAGAATTTCGGATTGCCCGAGGTGGCGGCGCGGCGCAGCGCCAGCCGGTGCGTCTCGCGCTTGGCAACCGGCAGGCAATAGGCGTGCGGGCGGATGCCGCCTTCGAACATGGCGTTGCGGTTGATCAGCAGATGGTGCGGCGTGATCGTCGCGGCAATCGTTGCGGGTCCTGCCTCCACAAAGGCCACGGCTTCGTATGTGGTGATATGTTCGAAAACGATCTTCAGCGCCGGGAAGTCGCGCACCAGGCCGATCAGCACCCGGTCGATGAACGCCGCTTCGCGGTCGAAAATGTCGGTGCCATGGTCGGTGACTTCACCGTGCAGCAGCAGCGGCATGCCGATCCGCTGCATCGCTTCGAGCGCGGCGGTGATGTGGCGGACATCGGTGACGCCGGCGGCCGAATTGGTGGTGGCATGGGCGGGGTAAAGCTTGGCGGCGGTGAAGACGCCCTCGCCATGGCCACGCACCAGCTCGTCGGGCGCGATGCCGTCGTGGAGATAGCAGGTCATCAGCGGCGTGAAGCCGGGGCCGGTGGCGGCGACAATGCGCTCGCGATAGGCGGCGGCGGCGGCGACCGTCGTCACCGGCGGCTTCAGATTGGGCATGACGATGGCGCGGGCGAACTGCCGCGCCGTGTGGCGGGCGACATCGGCAAGCATGGCGCCATCGCGCAGATGGACATGCCAGTCGTCGGGGCGGCGCAGGACCAGGCGGTCGGGAGCATTGGGTTCGGTCATGCCGCTGCCTAGCCAAGCCCGGGGGCGGCGACAACCGCGCGCCGCCATCAGGCGCCGCCAACCGACGGGCAACAAATCAAATGTGTAAGGTGACACTGCGGCATTGTGCCGTTAGCCTTGCGACAAAGGGGCAGGATCAGGGGTGAGGACGGCGCAGCGCCAGAGCGAGTCGCACGCGGCGAGGCAGGCTGTCCTGTTCGCCGTGCTGCTGGCAGGCGCGGCAATCGCACCGGCGGCGGCGCAGACGGCGCCGACGGGGGCGCGCCTGCCGACCCGCGAGGAAATCGATCCCAGCCGCCGCGCGCCGCTGCCGACGCCGTCTCGCCTGACGGTCGAAGGCGATATCGAGCGCAGCGCCTGTGCGCTCGACGATCCGGCCTATGCCGGCATCAAGGTGACGCTGACCCGCGCCGTCTTCAACAATCTCGGGCCCGTCGCGCCGGCCGACATCGCGCCGCTGTGGGAGCCCTGGATCGGCCGCGAGGCGCCGATTTCGGTGCTGTGCGAGATCCGCGACGCGGTGGCGACGCAGCTGCGCCGCCAGGGTTATCTCGCCGCGGTGCAGGTGCCGGCGCAGCGGATCGAAAATGGCGAGGTGCGCTTCGAAGTGCTCTACGCCCGGCTGACGGCGCTGCGGGTGCGCGGCGATGCCGGGCGCAGCGAAGCACTGGTGGCGCGCTATCTCGGCCATATCGCCACCGGCGCGGTGTTCAACCGGCTGGCCGCCGAGCGCTGGCTGCTGCTGGCGCGTGACATTCCGGGGCTCGACGTTCGGCTGCAGTTGAAGCCGGCCGGCACGGCGCCCGGCGAGATGATCGGCGAGATCGCGGTGCGCCGCACGGCGGTGGAGCTCGATGCCAATATCCAGAATTACGCCCCGTCCGAAACCGGGCCCTGGGTCGGGCAGCTGCGCGGCCAGGTCTATGGCCTGACCGGGCTGGGCGATCGCACCATGGTCTCGGGCTATTCGACGCTCGATTTCGACGAGCAGCAGGTCATCCAGGTCGGCCATGATTTCGCGATCGGCGGCCGCGGCCTGCGCCTCGGCGGGCGCTTCACCCATGCCTGGACGCACCCCAGCCTCGGCCCGCAGGTGACGACGGTGCGGGCGCGGTCGCTGTTCGGCAATTTCGAGGCGAGCTACCCCTTCGTCCGGCGCCAGGCCCTCAGCCTCACCGGCGCCATCGGCTTCGATTATGTCGATCAGGAAGTCAGTTTCCGCGGCCTGCCGCTGTCGCAGGACCGGCTGCGGGTGCTCTATACCCGCCTCGATTTCGATGCCGTCGATCTCGTCGGCCGTGGCCCCGGCGGCAGTGTCGCCTGGCATTTCGCCGGCAGCCTCGAACTGCGCCAGGGGCTTGCGGTGCTCGGCGCCAGCCCCAATTGCCTTGCCAACCTGGCGCTGTGCCGGACGATCGTGCCGCCCAGCCTGATCAATGGCGATCCGACCGCGACGGTGGCGCGCTTCACCGGTCTCGCCGAATGGCGGTTCGCGCCCAAGCTCACGGTTTCGCTGCAACCGCGCGCCCAGATCGCCTCGGCGCCGGTGTTCAGCTTCGAACAATTCTCGGCGGGCAATTTCACCATCGGCCGCGGTTATGAACCCGGCGCGCTTGCCGGCGAGAGCGGCATCGGTTTTCAGGCCGAGCTGCGGCTCGATACCTTCGCCGTGTCGGCGAAGCGGCGGCTGGCGCTGCAGCCCTTTGCCTTCATCGACAGCGAATGGGTGTGGAACCGCGCCGCCGTCGACAGCCCGCGCCAGCTGGCATCGGTGGGGGCAGGGGCCCGCCTCGGCATCGCCGACCGGCTGCGTCTCGATCTCGCTGTCGCGGTACCGCTGCGCGATGCCGGCCAGACCCGTGCCGGCGACGTGCGCTTCCTGATGTCGGTGACGGCGCGGTTGCTGCCCTGGCGGCGCGCATGAGCCGGCGCCTGATCATCGCCGGCGTCAGCCGGGGGGCGCTGGCGGCGCTGCTCGCGGCACAGCCTTTGGCGGTGGCGCCGGCGCTCGCCCAGGGCTTCCAGGGCACGCCCGAGGTCGTATTCGGCGCTGCCTCCGTCCAATCGCTGGGCAACCGCGACACCATCAACGTGCAGACGCCGCAGGCGATCATCAACTGGACGCCGTTCGACGGCCAGAGTGGCGGTGGCCCGATCGATTTCCTGCCCGCCGGCAATCGCGTCGATTTTCTCCAGCTACAGGATGTGGCCGGCGGTTTCACCGTGCTCAACCGCATCCTCGCCGCCGATCCGACCCGCGCCATCCGGCTCGATGGGCTGGTCAACAGCAGCGCCAGCGGCAGATTGTGGTTCTATGCGCCGGGCGGCCTGCTGATCGGCAACAACGCCGTCTTCAACATCGGCAGCCTGTTGCTCACCGCCAATGATCCGGTGATCGGTCAGAACGGCGGTTTCCTGGGGCCCGGCGGCAGTTTCAGCCTCGCCGCCGCCACTGGCAGCACGGCAGGGGTCACCATCGCCGCCGGCGCCGTGATCAACGCGTTGCAGGCGTCCAGCAGCTATGTCATCGCCGTGGCGCCGCGCATCGAACATCGCGGCCGCATCGCCGTCGATGGCTCGGCGGCGCTGGTCGCGGCCGAGGTCGTCGATCTGAAGCTGAACGCCGGCCTGTTCGACATCACCGTCACCGCGGGCACCACGGCCACCGGCACGGACGCCTTCCAGAGCAGCGGCGCCATCACCGGCCCGCCGGCCAAGGTCGGCCTCAACAACCGCATCCACATGGTCGCGGTGCCGAAGAATGACGCCATCACCATGATGATTGATGCCGGCCTCGGCCTCGGCTTCGCGGTCGCCGGCGCTGCCGATGTCGAAGGCAACAGCATCGTGCTGTCCGCCGGCCATGATGTGAGCGGCACGATCGCCGCGCCGATCGCTGCCGATCCGGTCTCGACGGCCGCGGCCGGCTTCCGGCTCGAGCGCGGCGCGGTGACGTCGGCGCTGCAGGCCCGCGCCAGCGACGCGCTGGTCGTCGCGTCTGACGCGTCGATGATCCTCTACGGCGATGTCGCGCTGGTGGCCGGGCGGCGGGTGGACATCGGGGTCAGTGGCGGCGCGAACGCGCTTCTGGAATTCCGCGGCAGTCTTTCGGCCTCGGCGGCGCGGCGCGGCCGGGCATCGGGCGAATCGGCGACGGGCGGTACCATCCTGCTGACCGCCACCAGCCAGTCGACCGTTCGGGTGCTGGGCGAGACATTGCTCGATGTCGAGGGCCGCGGTGCCAATGGCATCAATGCTGCCGGTGGGGACGGCACCGGCGGCACGATCGAGCTTGCCGGTCCCGTCGGCAATCTGCAGCTGGCCGGCACCACCCTGCGCGCCGAAGGCATTGGCGGCAATGTCATCGGCAGTGCCGCCGCCACCGCTACCGGCGGCCGCGGTACCGGCGGCGAGGTGCGAATCGGTGTCGCGACCGAAGGCAGCTTCCAGTTCGGCACGCTGACGGCGAGCGCCACCGGTACCGGTGGCGGCAATGCCGGGGGCCTGGGCGCCGCCGGCAGCGGCGCGGGCGGCGCGGTCGTTGTCACCGCCGTCGGCAATTCGCTGATCCAGAGCAGCGGCTTTACCGCCGATGCGCGCGGCATCGGCGGCGGCAGCAACGGCCAGGTGAATCCGGGCGGCGCCGCCACCGGCGGCATCGTCGAGGTGCAGATCAACGATTCACGGCTTCGACTCACCGGCGACAGCCGCTTCATGGCCGATGCGGAGGCCGTCGCCGGCGCCGCTGCCGTGGCCGGCAGCGTGCTTGTCGATCTGCAGGCATTTGCTCAGGATATCAACGCCGACCTCGTTCTGGGCGACAGCAGCCTGACGCTTTCCGCCACGGCGCGCGGCGGCGATGGCGCGTTCTTCGCCAATGGCGGCAGCGCGCTTGGCGGCGCCGCCACGCTCCGGCTCGGCAACGCGGCGCGGGTGCTCGGCGCCGACAATGTCGCCGGGCTGCAATTGCTCGCCGACGCCCGGGCCGGCAGCGGTGCCGAGGGCGGCGTCGCAACCGGCGGTCGTGTCGAGCTAGCTGCCGGCGACTTCACGCAGATCGATGCGCCGAATCTTGAACTGTTCCTGTCGGCCCAGGCGGCGGGCGGTGCCGCCAACGACAGCATCGACACCGCCGCCGGCGGGAACGCCATTGGCGGCACCGCCCGGATCGCGCTGACCGGTGGTGGCGACACGTCCGTGGTTTCGGTGCGAACGCTCGATGTCGATGTCGGCGCGGTCGGCGGGGCGGGACAGGGCACCGGCGGCAACGGTAGCGGTGGCAGCTTCGATCTTGCGCTCGACCGCGCGCAATTGTCCGCGATCAGCCTGGCGATGCGGGCGGATGGCACCGGTGGCACCGGCGTGCCCGGCGGCAGCGGCACCGGCGGCACGCTCGTCGCCACCATCACCAACAGCGATCTTTCGCTCACCGGTGGCGTCGTCGCTTCGGCGCAGGGCTTTGGCGGCGGCGGGCGGTTCCGCGGCGACAATGACGGCGCCAGCGGCGGCCTTGGTCGCGGCGGCCTCTTCGACTGGACGCTGGCAAGTTCCGGCACGCGCGAGGCGGCGATGCTGGCGGTCAGCCTCTCGCTCGATGCCGGCGGTACCGGCGGCGCCGGCGCGGGCGGCGGCATCGCGGCCTCGGTCGGCGGCGCCGGTGGTGCCGCTATCGGCGGCACCAGCCAGCTGCTCGTCCGCGGTCCGGCGTCGAGCCTTGCCGTCGGCAATGCCGCGCTTCGTGCGCTGGGCGTCGGCGGCGCTGGCGGCAGCGGTGGCGACGGCCAGCCTTCGAACGGCAATGGCGGTGCCGGCGGCGCTGGCGGCGCCGCCACGGGCGGCATCGCGACATTTGGCATTGGCGATGGCGCCGGCGGCGCCGCCATCACCACGCAAGCCAGTTTCCAGACCCTGATCGCAGTGGATGCCGCTGCCACCGGCGGTAGCGGTGGCATCGGCGGCCCCGGCATATCCAACGGCGCCGGCGGTGCCGGCGGTGCCGCGGCCGGGGGCAGTGCCACGCTGCTTGCCGCCGGCGCCCGGCTGACATCGGATCGGGCGCTGGTGTCGGCTGGCGCGCAGGGCGGCAATGCGGGCGGCGCGGCCAACCCGGTGCCCGCCGGGGATGCCGGCGGCGGCAATGCGGTGGGTGGCACCGCGCGGCTTGTCGCGACCTCGCATGCGATCGCCGGGACACCGGCGACCATCGTGCTGGGCACCACCCGCGTCGATGGCAATGGTACCGGCGGCAATTCGGCGGTGCGCGCCGGCGATGGCAGTGGCGGCGGCGCCGAACTTGCGGTCGGCGCATCGGCGGCGGTCGGCGCGGTGGCTGCCGCCGATCGCGGCAGTGTCACGGTCAACGCCGATCTGGTGCTGGTGTCGCGCGGTCTCGGCGGCACGGCGACGGCGGCCGGCGGCATTGCCGGCGACGGCCGTGGCGGCACGTCGCTGCTCACCCTCGATGGCGGCCGCATCGCCGCCACCGGTCCGGCGCGGATCGATGCGACCGGCACCGGCGGCAGCAACAGCGTGCAGGCCGGGTCGGCCAGCCAGGGCGTCGGCAGCGGTGGCAGCGCGACACTCGCGGTCCGGCGTGACCCGCAGGGGCCCGCCGTCATTCCGGCGACGTTCAATTTCGGCGGCAGCCTGACGGTGGCGGCCGCCGGCCGCGGCCGGCTCGCCACCGGCGGTGGAGTCGCGATCGATTTCGGCGGCGGCAGCCTCGCGGTCGCCGGCGCGACGCTGTTCAACGCCGATGCGCTCGGCATTGCCGCCACCGGCGGCGACGTGCGGCTCGACGACGGCGGCGTCGCCGGCAGTGCCGGTTTCAGCCGCGATTTCGAGATGCGCGCCAGCGCCGCGACCGAGGGCGGCATCGGCGGTCGCGCCGATGGCGGCAGCCTCGCGATCACGCTGGCCGCTGGCAGCCTGTTGTCGATCGGCGCTGCCGATTACTCCAGCTTCATCACCCTGTCCGCCACGGCCGGCACCATCGTCGGCGCCGTCGCTGGCGGCGACGCTAGGGGCGGTTCGATTGCCCTCGCCAGCGCCGGCGACCTGACCCTGCGCAGTGCCTTGACTGACGGTGCCGTCATCCTCGGCGTCGCGGCACGCGGCGGCGACAATGCCAGCGGCCTTGGTACCGGCGGCGATGCGACCGGCGGCACCGCGCAGGTGACGCTGACCGGCGGCAGCTTCACCGTGCGCGGCGCCAACGGACCCGGGTCCCTGTCGCTGCAGGCCAATGGCACCGGCGGCAGCACCAATGGCTTTGGCGGCGATGGCCGCGGCGGCACCGCCGCCATCGATATCGGCGGCACCGCGCTGGTGCTGGCCGGGATCGACGCCTCGGCGCTTGGCCAGGGCGGCGGACCGGTCGCGGCACCATTCGGAACGGCAAGCGGCGATGGCCAGGGCGGCGAGATCAGCCTGCGCCTGCGCGATGGCAATTTCAGCCCGACGCGTGACCTTGTTCTCGATGCCGCGGGGATCGGCAATACCGCGACCGGCGGCTCGGTGCTGCTGGCGCTGACCGGCAATGCCGCCCTGCAGGGCGGGTCGGCCAGCCTGACAGCCACCGCCGTTTCGCGCGGCAATGGCGCGGCGAGCCTGGCGACCGGCGGCGCCACCGCGATCGAGGTCGGCGCCGGGGCGCGGTTGTCGCTGTCCGGGCCGTTGCGGCTCGACAGTGCCGCTAATGCCGGCCCGGTGAGCCAGGCCGCCGGGGGCAGCGCCCGGGGCGGCAGTGCCGGCCTGACCAGCCAGGGCACGCTGCTGCTTTCGGCCATCGATGTTTTCGTCGACGCCGTCAGCGCCGACGATTCGGACAATCCCGGCGGCGCCGCCCTTGCCGGCAATGCGACACTGCTGCTGGATGGCGGCACCGCGCAATTGGGCGATGTTCGCATGGTCGCCGACGCGTCCTCCGGCGCGACGCTGGCCCAGCCGGCTGCCGCGACCGGCGGGACCGCCGATCTGACGCTGCGCGGCGGTGCCATCGTCACCGCCACCAGCCTTGATTTCGCCAGCGGCGCGAAGGCCGGCGGCGGCGCCGCTGCCGGCGGGGCGGCGCAGGGCGGTATCGCGGCGCTGCGGGTCGATGGCACCGGCACGCAGTTGCAGATCGCCGAATATCTGCGTGCCGATGCTTCGGCGCGCGGCGGCTTCGGCGGTACCGCCGGCGGCGCGGCGATCGGCGGCAATGCGACGCTGGCGGTGTCGGCCGGCGGCCGGGTACGGCTCGCCGCGGGCGAGCTGCTGCTGACCGCGAACGCCCGCGGCGGCACCGGGGCCGGCGATGGCGCCAGCGGCGGCGCCGGGCGGGGTGGCGTCGTCTTTGCCGGCACCATCGGCGCTGCCAGCCTCGACGCGGCGGCGGCAACGCTGCGCCTCGAAACCGGCGCGCTTGGCGGCATCGGCAACGGCGGCGATGGCGGCGCGGCGACGGGCGGCGATGTCTTCGCCGGGCTGGAAGCTGCAGCGCCCCTGTCGGAGGCACGCTTCGGCGCGGCGGTGCTGATCGCCGATGCGGCGGGCGGTGATGGTGGCAATGGCGGCAATGGCCGCGGCGGCAGCGTCTCTCTGGGTTCGAGCGCTTCGGACGGCACGCTGGCGACGGCGTCGGTCAGCGTCGATGCGCGCGGCACCGGCGGCAGTGTCGCCGGCAACCCGGGCAACAGCAGCGGCGGCAGCGGCGGCAGCGGCACCGGCGGCAGCATCGAGATCGGTTCGGACGATCGCACCGCCGGCAGCAGCGACGGCAAGTTCGATTTCGGCGATCTGGAGCTGCTTGCACGTGGCATCGGCGGTGCCGGTGGCAGCGGCGGCGCGGCAGCCGGCGGCAACATTACCGCGGGCGCGGTCGGCGGCGTGGTGACCTGGGCGGCGATCACCGCCGATGCAGCCGCAACGGGCGGTCTCGGCAATGTCGGCGGCGGCGGTGGCGCCACCGGTGGCCGCGTCTCGCTCGGCGCCTCGCGCAACGCCGCCGGTGGCTCGATCGGGCGCCTCGTCTCGGGCTCCGTCCTGCTGGCGGCTGGCGGTGACGGCGGCGCCGGCATTACCGCTGGCGGCAATGGCGACGGCGGCGTGTTGGGGGTCGGCGCCGATGTCGGCAGTGTCGCGATCACCGGGACGGCGCAGATCGGTGCTGCCGGGCGCGGCGGCGACAGTGCGGGCAGCGCCAGTGGCATTGGCAGTGGCGGCTTCGCCGCCTGGGGGGCTGCCGCCGGCGGCAGTGCCACGCTTTCCGGCGATCTCGGAATCGATGCCGATGGTATCGGCGGCGGCGCTGGCGCCAATGCCGGCGATAATGGCGGCAGCGGCCGCGGCGGCACGGCACAGCTTGTTGCGGGCGGCGGCAACCTCGATTTCGGCGGCGCGCTGACTCTGTCGGCCGGCGGCACCGGCGGCAATGGCAATATCGGCGGCGATGGCTTCGCCGGTACGGCCGTCCTGCAGGCGGCGGGCGGTGACATCGTGCTGGCCGGTGGGTTGGCGATCCGGGCACTGGCGTTCGGCGGCGGCAATGGCAGCACCGGCGGCGCCGCGACCGGGGGGCTCGTCGCCATCGATGTCACGACCGGCCGTCTGTCGGCCACCGGGGTGATCGCCGATGCCAGCGGCAATGGCGCCCCCGGCAACAGCGGCGGCGCCGCCACCGGCGGCAGCGCTTCGGTGCGGATCGCGGCGGACGCGGATCTGCGCACCACCGCCGGCGGCCTGCTGGTACGCGCCGATGCGATTTCGGGTGTTGGCGCCGGCGCCGAGGGCGGCAGGGTGCTGGCGGCGCTGGACAGCAATGCCGCGATTGCCGGCAATGTCCTGTTTTCGGCTGTCGCGCGCAGCGGCGGCCAGGCGGTTGCGCCGGCGGTGGCCAATGGTGGCACCGCGGAACTGACGCTGGGCGGCGTGCTGACGGTAACCAATGGCGGCCTGCAGGTCGATGCCGGCGCCACCGGCGGCAGTGGCGGCGGCCAGGGTGTCGGCGACGCGGCGCGCGGCGGCCTCGTTGCGCTGGTCAGTCGCGACGGCGGCGGACTGCGGCTGGCGGGCAATCTCGGCATTACGGTGGGCGGCACCGGTGGCACCGGTGGTGGTGCCGGCGGCGCCGGCGGGGCCGGCCGCGGCGGCACCATCACGGCGACGCTGACCGGCAGCGGCGGCGTCGAGGTCACCGGCGGCGTCACCCTCGGCGCCAGCGGCCTCGGTGGCAGCAGCCTGTCCGCTGGCGGCATTGGCGCCGGCGGCAGCATCCGGCTGATCCAGAGTGCCGGGACGGCGGTGTTCGGCCTCGGCTTTGCTGCCGATGCCGGCGGCGGCGGCGGCAGCGCCAGCGGTGGCGATATCGCCGTCGATCTGGTCAGCGGCACCGAGTTCACGGTCACCAGCGGCACTTTCCAACTTGCCGCCGACGCCAATGGCAATGGCCTCGCCGGCGGCGGCAGTGTCGCGCTTATCAGCCTTGGCAGCTTCGCGGCGGGTGGCGGCGCCCGGCTGGCGGCATCGGCGGGCGGCAGCAGCGCAACCGGCGGTTTCGTCTCGGCGACTTTCGGGGGCACGGCGGCGTTCGCCGGCCAGCTGGATATCATTGCCGAGGGCGTTGGCGTCGGATCGATGGCGGCCGGCAATGGCGGCACCGCGACCCTGGCGACCGTCGACGGCACGCTGCGCACGTTGGCCGGCGTGCGGATCAGCGCCAATGGCCTTGGCGCCAATGGCGTCGCGGGCGGCGCCGGCAGCGGCGGCACCGCCGGGCTTACGATCGCCGCCGATGGCAATCACCTTGCTGGCGCGGTGGTGGTGTCGGCCGTCGGGCGCGGTGGCGCCGGCACCACCAGCGCCGGCGTCGGCCGCGGCGGCACGGCGCGCGTCTCGCTTGCCGGCGGCAGCACCGCCCGGGCCGCCGCCGATTTCACCAGCCTTTCCATTCTGGCCGACGCCGTCGGCGGATCGGGCGCGACCGACAGTGGCAATGCCACGGGCGGCACGGCGGCGCTCGAACTGGCCGATGCCGACCTTGCCGTGGCCGGCGCGACCCGCCTCGACGCCGCTGCCCGCGCCGGTACCGGTTCGGCGATCGGCGGCGACGCCCGGCTGGTGGTGGCGGCGGCGTCGACCGTCGGTGCCGCCGGCTCGAGCCTCGCGCTCACCAGCCTCGATCTCGACGCGACCGCGCGCGGCGGCAATGGCAGCCGTCTGGCCGGTGGCGCCGCCAGCGGTGGCAACGCGATCGCCGAGCTGCGCGCCGACATGCAGATGACCGCCGGCGCGGTGACGTTGCTGGCCGGTGCCGTTGCCGGCGACGGCGGCCTTGCCGGCATCGCGCCGGGGCTGGCCGGCGGCGCGGCGCGGGGTGGCACGGCGCGGCTGCAAATGGCCGGCACGGCGCTGGCGGGTGCCGGGGCGACGCTGGCCAGCCTCGATATCGATGCTTCGGCCAATGCCGGCAACGGCAGCAACGGCGTCGGCGCCGGCGGCAGCGGCGGTGCTGCGACCGGCGGCGATGCCGGAGCCCTGGTCGCCGGCGGCCGGCTTGCCGTCACCGGCCTGACGATCCTGCGCGCCGATGCCGTCGCCGGCTTTGCCGGCACCGGCGGCGCGCTGGTCGACGGCGTTGCTCGGGGCGGCAGCGTCGGCCTCGCCGTCACGGCGGCACCGCTGGCCGGCGGCGTTTCGGAATTCAACGGCGGCGTCGCCCGCCTCGACAGCCTGGTTGGCCAGGGCGGCGCCGCGCCCGAAGGCCCCTATCGCGGCAACGCCAGCCTGGTTGCCGATGGCGGCGCGCTGCGGCTGCAGTCGGCGACGCTGACCGTCGGCGGCCCGGCGCTCGACTCCGGCAGCGGTGCGGCCGCGCCGACCCGGCTGCGTGTCAACCAGGGTTCGATCGCCGTCACCGGCGATCTCGTGATCGATGCCGCCGGCGAGGTGACCCTCGACCTCGCCAGTGGCACGCTGGCAATCGGTGACACGCTGGCGGTGCGCGCGGGCGGAGCGCTGGCGCCGGGCGCCGCGCTGCCGGCGGGGACGATCGACGCCGGCGCGATCGCGCTGTCGGCGGGCGGCTCGCTGACCGTCACCGCCGCGCTCGACAGCGCCAGCGACGTGACGGTGGCGGCCGGCGGCGCCGTGGTGCTGGGCGACATCCTCAGCGTCGCGCCGTTGCTGATCGACACGCCCGGGGCACTGACGGTCGGCGCGATCACCGGTTCGGACTCGGTGCGGCTGGCGGCGGGGGCGGCGCTGCGCACCGGAGCAATCCAGGCGATCGGCGATGTCGATCTGCGCGGCGGCGGCATCCTTGCCGGCAATATCGGCGCCGGCGGTTCGCTGCGGCTGGTCGCACGGCCGGCGATCAACGTGCTCGCGCCGACCGCGCTGCTCGCCGGCAATCTGCTGGCCGGCGGCGAAATCTATGCCGAGGCGCCGGGTTCGGTCGGCATCGGTTCGGCGCGCGCCGCCACCACCATCGGCCTGGTGGCGGAAGCCGGCACGATCACCGCTGGTGCCCTCGATGCTGGCGGCACGGTGGCATTGCTGGCGGCGCAGGGCGTCGGCGCGGGGCCGATCGCGGCGCCGAACGACGCGACCGTGTTCATCGGCGCGGCGAGCGATGCCGGCTTGATCGTCACCGGTGCCGGCGCGACCGATTATGCTGCCTTGCTCGCCGCCCGGCCGAAGCCGGTTGCCGGCGGGGTCGGCCTTGGCGGCGTGCGCGCCGGTCGGCTCGACGTCGCTGCTACCGGCGCGGTGACTTCGGGCGGTGCCGTCACCGTTGCCGAAAGCGTGCGCATCCGCGCCGGGACGGTGGCGCTGGCAGCGCTGGCGACCGGCGGCTCGATCGATATCGCGACGCAATCGGACCTGCGGCTGGGTGATCTTTCGGCGCCGGGCGATATCGTGCTGAGCGCCGCCGATACCATCGAACTCGGTGCGGTGACCGGCGGCGCCGCCGTCAGCATCAGCGCCGGCAGCGACGGCAGTGGCAATCTTGCGACCGGTGACATCACCGCCACGACCGCGCTGGCGCTGGCGGCGGCGGGGAATGTCGGCGTCGGTGCGCTTTCGGCCGGCACCGATCTGGTGATCAACGCGGCGGCTCCGGCCGGTGGCGGCGCGGTGCGGGTGGCGGCGGGCAATGTCCGTGCCGGTCTGGGCGGTGGTGGCGGTCTCTTCGTGCAAAGCGCCGGCAGTCTCGATCTTGGCCAGGTCGCGGCGGCGGGGGCGATCGATCTGCGCGCCGATGGCGGCGGGCTGGTCGCGGCTCGCCTTGCCGGCGCCGATGTCTCGGTGCGCGCCAGCGGCGATATCGCCATCGCCGGGCCGGTGGCCGGGCAGGCGGTGGCGCTGGCCGGATCGAACGTCCGGCTCGGCGATGTCGGCGCGACCGCCGGGATCGGCATCGACGCGATCGGAACGCTACAGACCGGCGCGCTGGTCGCCGGCGGCGATGTGATCCTCGCCGCCGCTGCGCCGGCGGGTGGCGGCGCCGTGCAGGTGACGACGGGCAACATCACCGCCGGGGCGGCGCGCATTGCCCGGGTGCGATCGGTTGGCGGGATGGCCCTGGGGGCGGTGCAGGCGACGGGTGGCATCGACCTCGCCGCCGATGGCGGGTTGACGGCTGCTGCCCTTGCCGGCGGCGATCTCAGCGTCATTGCGCGCGGCGATCTGGTGATAGCTGGCGCGGTCGGAGGCCGCACGGTCGAGCTCTCGGGCGCCTCGCTACAGACCGGCGAAATCCGGGCGCGCAACGGCATGGCGCTGCTGGCCAGCGGCAATGTCACCACGGGCGCGCTGCTCGCCGACCGCGAGATCCGCATCGACACGACCGCCGCGGCCGTCGGCGTCGTGGTTCAGGTGACAACCGGCGATATTCTCGCCGGCAATGACGGCCCGGGCGCGGTCGAGATACGCTCGGCGGGCGGCATCGTCGCCGGTTCGGTGCGCTCGCGCGATACGATCGGGCTCTACGCCAATGGCGGTGCGCTGACGGCGGCGCGGCTCGATGGCGGCGACATCGTGGCGCGGTCGAGTGGCGTCGTGACCATCGGGCCGATCGTCGGTGAAGCGGTCGATGTCGCCGGGGCCGGGCTGCTGATCGGTGATGTCGTTGCGGCCGATGCGGTGGCGCTGGCGTCGACGGGCAATGTCCAGGCCGGCGCGCTGTCGGCCGGCAGCGGCATCCGGATCGACGCCATCGCCGGGGGCCGCGGCGGATCGGCGCAGGTCGTGACGGGCGATATCACTGCCGGCATCGCGGGCGCCGGCGGCATCGCCATCCGCTCGGCGGGCGGCCTGGCGCTGGGGTCGGTGCAGGCGCGCGACGCGATCGGCCTCGACGCCGATAGTGGCGACCTGACCGCGGCGCGGATCGGCGGCGCGGCGGTTGCCGCTCGTGCCAGCGGCACCATGGTCGTTGCCGGCCCGATCGCCGGAACATCGGTCGATCTGGCGGCGACGCGGCTGACGCTCGGCGCGGTTTCGGCGACGGCCAGGCTCGACATCACGACGGTCAGCGGCCTTGCCGCCGGGGCGCTCAGCGCCGGCAGCGATCTGCGGGTAATCGCGGCGACGCCCGCCGGCCGCGACCCCGCTACCATCACGCTCGCTGACCTCACCGCCGGCGGCGAGGCCTATGTCCAGGCCAGCGGCAAGCTTTCGGTCGGCGCGGTGCGGGCAACGGGCGCCATCGGCCTGTTCGCCGAAGGCGGTGATCTTGCCGCCGGGTCGCTTGCCGGCGGCGATATCGCCGTCGCCGCGAGCGGCAATGTCACCATCGCCGGGCCGATCGCCGGGGCGGCGGTCGATGTGGCGGGCACCGCACTGGCGTTGGGCGACATCACCGCGGCCGCCGGTTCGCGGCTGCGGGCGCTGGGCGGCATCGTCGTTGGCGATATCGCTGCCGCCGGTGCGCTCGCGGTCAGCGCCGGCAGCGACGGGAGCGGCGCGCTCGTCGCCGGGCGGCTGCGCGGCAGCGATGTGGCGCTGGCATCGGCCGGCGACCTCGCCGCGACCCGGGTCAGCGCCGGCAACAATATTGCCATTTCAGCAGCGGCGGCGACCGGTGGCGGCCTGCCGACGATCACCATCGGCGCGCTCGATGCCGGTCTGGTCGCGCCGGTGCCGGGCGGCGCCGGGAGCCTGTTCGTGACGACGGCCGGCAATGTGCAGCTGGGCAGCATCGGCGCCGCTGGCTCGGTCGGCATCGTCGCCGAGGGCGGCTCGCTGACCACCGGCGCGATCACCGCCGGTGGTCCGGTGGTGCTGCTCGATGGGCTTGGCGTCGTCACCGGCGGCATCATCGCGCCCGGCGAGCGCGTGCTGATCGCTTCGCATCTGATGGCGCCGCTGATCGGCCGCAACGGCGATGGCAGCCCCGATTATGCCGCGCTTCTCGCCGCGACGCCGCGGGCACTTGCCGGCGCCGTCACCATCGGCGGCGATGTCGATGCCGGCCGGCTGGTGGCGGCAGCGACCGGCGATCTTGCCATCACCGGCCGCACCCGCGCCGATATCGTCGATCTGTCCGGCGGTGCACTCGGCACCGGCGATGTCGATGCGGCGATCGACGTGATCCTCTCCGCCGCCGGGCCGCTGTCGCTCGGTACGCTGACCTCGGCCGGCGATATCCGCATTTCCACCATCGGTGCCCTGCTCGCCGGCGATCTGCGCGCCGGCGATTCGGTGCGGCTGACCAGCGTCGCCGACGGCCAGGGCGTGTCCTCGGTGACGGTCGGGCGCATCGAAGCGGGCGGCGCCGGGCGCCTCGACGGCGGCAGCTTCGGCGTCGGCATCGAGGCGACGGGCGCGGTTTCGGCCGGCACCATCACCGCCGACGGCGCGGTGGCGTTGGTCGGCGGCAGCATCGGCGCCGGCGACATTTCGGCCGGCACCGGCATTGCCCTGCTGGCGCGCACCGGAGTCCGTGCGGGAGCCCTGACAACCGGGCTGTCCGCACCGCTTTTGATCGCCGATGCCGCGATGGCCGGGCTGATCGGCCGCGATGCCGCCGGCGGGCCGGATCTTGCCGGGCTGGCCGGTGCGGCGCCGGTCCGGCTGGCCGGCGATGTCAGTTTTGCTGGCGCCAGCGCCGGCCGGGTGCGCGTCGCCGCCACCGGCACGATCACCAGCAGCCGCATCATCCGCTCGCGCAGCGGCCTGCGCATCGATGGCGGGTCGCTGGCGCTCGGCGCGGTGCGCAGCGGGCCGATCGCCGGCCTGGCCGCCTCGGCGCGGGTGCTGGCGCCGATCGCCGATGGCGAGGCGCTCGTGCTGCGTTCCGATGGCGCCATCACCGCCGGCGATGTGCGCGGCGATTTCGACGTGTGGATCGATGCCGGCACCAGCGTCAGCGCCGGTACGGTCAGCGCCGGCGACGGCCTCGCCATCACCGCCGGCGGCGCCATCGCCACCGGTGCGATCGATGCCGCGATCCTGCGCCCGATCGAGGGCGCCGTCGGCCAGATCGGCATCGAAGGCGCGTCCATCGCCGTGGGCACGGTCACCGCGCGCGGCAATGTCGGCCTGTTCGCCACCGGCGCGACCAGCGCCAGCGATATCGCCACGCAAGGATCGGTGGCGGTGCTCGCCGGCGCCGGCGGCAGCTTCGGCGCCATCGCCAGCGGCGCTGCCGGCAGCGTCGTGCTCGCCGGCAACAATGGCGATACCATCCTGCAATCGCTCGATCCGCTCGGCAGCGCCGCCGGCTACAGCTTCGCGCCGCTGCTGACCGGGGCACCGTTGCGCAGCGGCGGCGCCCTGGCCGTCACCGGCACCATCGCCACCGGCAGTCTGGTGGCGGCGACGAGCGGCGAGCTGCGGCTGGCGCGGGTCAATGCCGGCACCGGCGTGCGGCTGGACAGCGGCGGCATGCTGCGGCTGCAGGGATCGGTGACGACGCCGCGCTTCGAGGCGGTGTCGCTCGATATCGATATCGGCACCGAAACCACGATCACTGCCAGCGGCCGCCTCAGCCTGCAGGCCGAGGCGCGCGCCACCGCGATGCGGATCGGCACTTTTGAAACGCCGGCCAATGGCGGCTGGACGCTCGACAATGCCGAGATCGCGCGGCTGGTGGCGCCGGAGATCTTCCTGCTGGCGCCGGCCGTTTCGGCGCCGCCGGTCGTCGAGATCGGCAGCTTGTCGCTGGCCGGCGTCGCCAGCGGGCGCAGCTGGACGGTCAGTTCGGCTGGCGTCCTGCGCGTCACCGGTGCCGTCACCATGGCGAACGGCACCGCCGCCGACCGGCTGGCGCTGACCGGCAGCCGGGTCGAGGTGGTGACCGATGCCGGCGGCCGTATCGCACTGGTCGATGATGCCGGCGCCGGCCCGGGGCTGGCGGTGACGGCGGGCGACATCTGGGTCGGCGACGCCGCGCTGCTCGGCGACCTCGCCCAGAATGTCGGTTTCACCGGCCGCGACGACCGCCTGGGCGCCGCCGCGGCAACGCCCGGAACGGCGGGCGCGCTCGGCGCCGGCACGCTCACGCTGACGGCCCGGCGCAGCCTGTTCATCCAGAACAGCGGCAGTGCGGTGCTGCGCGCCGGCTTCACCGCCGGCAGCGGTGGGCTGCGGGTGACGGCGGGCGGCGATTCCGCCCTCGCCATGGTGATCAATGGCCGGCTGATCGGCAGTGGCGGCATCGTCACCAACGAAGCGGTGCGCGAAGCAGTGACGCTCGCCGGCAGCGCCGGCTTCGACGCCGCTTCGAGCGTCAATGGCTGCCTGCTGACGGCGACGCTGTGCACCGCGATCATCCCGACCGAGGACAGCGAGGACCGCATCTTCAACATCGGCGTCAATCTCGGCGACATCGGTCGCGGCCCGCGCCGTGACGGCCGCCAGGGCGATCCGCCAGGCCCCGGTGGCGATGACACGCGGCCGCCGCCCGATCCGGTGCGCGAGGCCGCCGAACGCCTGCCGGAACCGCGACTGGCGCGGCTGGTCGATCTTGGCACGGCGGAATTCGAAGCCGATGTTACCGAGCCGGTCAGCGCCGGCGGCAACCCGGCGCTGTGGCAGGACACGCCGGTGCCGCCGCCCGCATCGCCGCCAGCGCCGCCGCCATCGCCAGCCGGGGGCACCAGGCCATGAGACGGCTTGCGCTCCTCCTGCTGGCGCTGGCCGCGCTGCTGCCGATGCCGGCGCGTGCCAGCCTGCAACTCGCCGATTCCTTCCGCATCGGCTCGGCGGGCGTGCTGTGCACCGCGCAATCGCGCGTGGCCGACCCCGCGCTCAGCAATCTGTTCGATCGCGGCTATCGCATCGTCTGCCGCGATGCCGCCACGCCGGTCGGCCGCCTGCTGGCGCTGCGCGTGAACGGCACGGGTGATCGCAGCGCCGCCCTGCTCGGCGCGCGTAGCGACGGCATCGCCTGTGACGTGCCGGTGGCGGCGACCCTGCCCGGCATCGGCGCGCTGCGCCAGGCGCAATGCCGGCAGGGGGCGCTGGCCTGGCAGGTCTATCTGGTGCCGCGCGGGCGCACCCTGTTCGTCGCCGAAGGCCTTGCCGGCTATGGTTCGGCCCTTCGGCTGGGGCTGGCGGCGCTGGTCGCCGATGCGCCGGTGGCCGGCAGCGTCGATGTCGCGGCCACCGAAGCCGGCGATCCCGCGGCTTTCGCCCGGGTCCAGGCCGGCAGCCTTGATCCCACCCAGGCGCTGGCCGAAGGCTATGCCCGCAACAATGCCGGCAGCTTCGCCGAAAGCGCCGCCTTTTTCGATCTGCTCGTCGAGCGCAGCCGCCAGGGCGCGCCGGGCTTCGGGCGCAGCGCCGAATATCTTGTCGGCCAGGCGCTGCAGCAATCGAACCTGGGCGCCTTTGCCGAAGCGGAGGTGCTGTTCGGCCGGGCCCGCGCCGTGCTCGATCCCGGCGATATCGTCGTGGTGCGGCTCTATCGCAATTTCCGCGCCATGCATCTGCTCAACCAGCGCCGCACCGACGCCGCGCGCGAGGAACTGGCGACGCTGGCGACCGGCGCCGCGCCGGGGCTGGCGCTGACGCGGGTCGCGCAAGGCTATATCGACGTGCCGCTGGCGCAGCGGCTGAGCGGCGACGAGGCGGCGCTGCGCCGGCTGGGCGGCGGCGGCAGCAGCCTGACGCCGGAGGAGCGGGCGATCGTCCTCGATGCCCAGGCGCTCTATCTCGGCGGCGCCGCCGATCGCATGCAGGGCCTGGATGCCAGTGCCCGGCAGCGTTTCGATGCGGCGCTGGCGGCACTGGCGGCGATCCGTGGCGGTCGCATCGCTTCGACCGGCTGGCTGCGCGCCGCCATCGCCACCGAACGCGCCATTGTCGAGGAACGCGGCGGCCAGGCGGCGGCAGCGCGCGCCTCGCTCGCCGAGGCGGCGGCGATCACCGCCGCCGACTATCCCGAATCGGCGGCGCTGCTGGTGGCGCGAGCGCGGCTGGCGGCGCTGCTGGCGCGCCAGGGCGACGATGCCGGCGCGGCCACCCTCTATCGCGCCATCGTCGCCGCGGCCCCGGCGACCCCCGGCGCCGGATCGGCGATCCGGCCGTTGCTGGCGCCCTGGTTCGATCTGCTGGTGCGGCGCGGCGATGCCGGCGCCAGCGATCTGTTCGATGCCAGCCAGATTCTGGTACGGCCGGGCGTCGCCCAGACCCAGGCGGTGCTGGCGCGCGAGCTTTCGGGCGGCAGCGACGAGGCGGCCAGCCTGTTCCGCCAGTCGCTGGCGCTGTCGCGCGACATCATCCGCGCCGAGGCGGAGATCGCCCGGCTTGTCGATATCGCCGATCCGGCCCCGGGCGAGGCCGCGCTGCTGGCCGAGCTGCGCGCCCGCCGCGAAACGCTGGGCAGCGAGCAGACCGCGATCGTCGCCCGGCTCGCCGACTATCCGCGCTATCGCAGCATCGCCAATGCCGTGGTGACGCTCGCCGATCTGCAGGCGGCGCTGCGGCCGGGCGAAGCCTATTACAAGCTGATCCTGGTCGGCGACGCGCCTTATGCGCTGTTCGCCAGCCATGAATCGGCGCGCATCCTGGCGCTGCCGGCGACGGCGGCCGACCTCGGCGCCATGGTTCGCACCTTGCGCGATTCGATCGTCATCTTCGAAAATGGCCGGCCGGCGACCTATCCCTTCGACGCGCTGACCGCGCGGCGGCTCTACAATGTGCTGATGGGGCCGCTCGATGCCGATCTGGCGGCGGTGCGGCATCTGGTGTTCGAACCCGATGGGCCGTTGCTGCAACTGCCGGCCAATCTGCTGCTGACCAGCGACGCCGGGCTGGCGGATTTCCAGAAGCGGCTCGATTCCGAAACCGCCGATCCCTTCGACATGCGCGGCCTCGCCTGGCTGGGGCGGACCCGCATGGTCTCGACGGCGGTATCGCCGCGGGCGTTCCTGGAAGTGCGCCGGCTTGCTGCCTCGCGCGGCACCCGGGCCTATCTCGGGCTGGGCGAAAATGCCGTGCCGGCCGCGGTGGCGCCGGCGCCGGCCGCGATGGCCGCGACGGCCGAAGGCGCGCGGGTGGGGTTGACGCGCGGCAGCGCCGGCGCTGCCGGCATGACGCTCGCCGATGCGGCCGCCGTTCCGACTGCTGCCAGCTTTGCCGCCCCGATGGCGCTCGCCGTGCCGCTGGCCCGCGACGCCTGCGACTGGCCGCTTGCCGAATGGTCGCGGCCGATCAGCGCCGAGGAACTGCGCATCGGCGCCGGGCTGCTCGGCGCCGGCGGCGGCGATGTCGTCACCGGCACCGCTTTCACCGATACCGCGCTGATCGCCCGCGCCGACCTGCGCCAATATCGCGTCATCCATTTCGCCACCCATGGCTTTGTCACGGCGCCGCGACCGGAGTGCCCGGCGCGGCCGGCGCTGCTGACGTCGTTCGGTGGCAGCGGCAGCGACGGCCTGCTCAGCTTCCGCGAGATTTTCGACCTCAGCCTCGACGCCGATACCATCATCCTGTCGGCCTG
>JAIXZK010000405.1 GCA_027489695.1 Sphingomonadales bacterium | reverse complement strand
TCGACGCTCAGCGACACGCCGTGCAGCGCCCGGAAGGCGCCGGCTTCGGAGGCATAGTCCTTGACGACGGCATCGAGGGCGAGGACCGGCGTCACGGGCTCGGCGCTTCCTCGCGCCGCTGCCGCGGCCGGCCGCCGCCAGTGCTGCCCTTTTCGCGCTCGGCATTGGGGTTCTGCGGCGGCTTCGATCCCGGCGGGCCACTGAAGAGCCCGCCGCCCTTGTCCGGCTTGATCTCGCCGGTGATGACCTCTTCGCCGATCTTGAGGTTGCCGCCGGTGATCTCGGTATCCTCGTCATCGGCGGCGCCGACGCGGATCTGGCGCGGCTGCGGCACGATCTCGCCTTCGCTTGCCCCCGGCGTCGCCACGAACACCGTGACCACATCGGGATCACGCGCGCCCTTGCGGCGCGGCGCCTTGTACCCCTCGGGCTTGAAGCTCAGTGCCGCGTTCGGCACCAGCGGCACGCCGCGCCGTTCGGCGACGCGGAACGCGGCATTGGCGGTCATGCCGGGCAGCAGCGCGCCATCGGGGTTCGCCGCCTTCACGATCACGGTGTAGGTCACCACATTCTGCTGCGTCGTCGGATTGAGGCGCACTTCATCGACCACGCCCTCGAACTGCCGCCCGCCATAGGCATCGACGGTGAAATCGACCTTCTGGCCCGGCTTCACCCGGGCGATATCGGCTTCGGCCACCGCCGCCTCGATCTGCATCTGGGTGAGATCGAGCGCGATCTGGAACAGGGTGGGCGTGTTGAAACTCGCCGCCACCGTCTGGCCGACATCGACCTGGCGGCTGATGACGACGCCCGATACCGGCGCGCGGATGACGCTGAACTCGAAATTGGCGCGGTCCTGCCGCAACTGCGCCTCGGCCTGGGCGACATTCTGCGCCGCCTGGGTGGCGCCGGTGCGGCTCGTCTCGAAATCCTGGCGGCTGATATAATCCTTGGCGACGAGCTCGCCGGCACGCCGGGCGTTAGCGGCCTGCAGCGCCGCATTGGCGCGGGCGTTGGCCAGGCTGGCCTGGCTCGCCTGCAACCGCGCCGCGAACAGCGCCGGATCGAGGCGCAGCAGCACCTGGCCCGCCTTCACGCGATCGTTGAAATCCGCATAAAGCGCCTCGACCGTGCCCGAAACCTGGGTCCCGACGCTGACGACGCGCACCGGGTTGATGATGCCATTGGCCGTGATCGTTTCGACAAGATCGCCGCGATCGATCGAAGCGGTGCGGTAGCGGACTTCCACTGGCTTCGGCGACAGCCAGCGCCACAGGCCGAAGCCCGCCGCCACCACGGCGACGAGGATCAGGATGATCTGCCAGCGCTTCATTGCCGCTCCCTGTCTGCCCGTGCGTCCACGGCATCGCCGATGCTGCCGACGGCGCGCGCCAGCTGCGCCCGCGCCGTGCGCACGTTGAATTCCGCCTGCACCAGCTGCTGCCGCGCACTGGCCTGGCTGCTCTGGGCGTTGAGCAGATCGGCAAAAGTGCCGACCCCGGCGCGATACCGCCCCTGCGCCAGATCGGCCGAAGCCGTTGCACTGGTGACCAGCGCGCGCGTGCCGGCCAGGCTGGCCAGCGCCGTCTGCAGCGCGACATATTGGCTGTAGACCGCCAGCCCGGCCTGCTGGCGGACGTTCTCTGCCTGGGCGACGCGATTTTCGCGCTGCGCCCGCGCCTGGGCGATCTGGTAGCGGGTGTTCCACCCCGAAAACAGCGGCAGCGACAGCGACAGGCCGAACGACGCCGAATTGCGATCGAGGTTGGTGTCGATCGCCGAAAGATTGTCGCTGGCCGAAAGCTGCAGGCTCGGCCGGCCGAGCGAGCGCGCCTGGGCGATGGCGGCATCGGCCGCGGTCACCTGCGCCCGCGCCGCGATGATGTCGGGGCGCAAGCGCTCGGCATCGGCGATCAGCGCATCGGCGCCGCCCTGCAGCAGGTCGCCCGAACCCAAGGGCGGCGGCGGCGCCAGATCGAGCGCCTGGCCCGGTGGCAGCCCGGCGGCAACCGCCAGCTGCGCCGCGGCGGTGGCGACATTGCCGCGCGTCTGCACCAGCGTCACTTCGGCCTGGGCCAGCGAGGTTTCGGCCTGCAACCGGTCGGCGCCGGTGGCGACGCCGGCGCTGGCCCGGCCGGCGGCGAGATCGCGGGACTGGCGGGCGAAGGCGAGATTGGCGAGGTTCGCCGTCTCGATGGCGCGATTGGCGGCGAGGCTGTTGTAGGCGGTGACGACATCGATGACGATCGCCTGCGCCGTATCGGCATAATCGGCGAGCGCGGCGGCCTGCTGCGCCCGCGCCTGGTCGATCTGCGCCCGCCGGCCACCGCCATCGAACACCAGCCAGGATACCGCCAGCCGCGCCGTGCTGTTGACCTGGGTGAGGCCGGAACTGCCGGTGATGAAATTGCCGTTGCTGTCGACAAAGCCGGTGTTGCGCAGCGAATCGCTGCGGCTGAGCGTCGGCCCGATGCTGGCGTTGACCGTCGGCAGCTCGGCGGCGCGGGCAATGCCGACCCCGGCAGCGGCGGAGCGCACGCTGGCCCAGGCGGCGGCGGTGCGCGGATTGCGGCACAGCGCGATGTCGACAAGATCGGGCAGGGCCAGCGGCCGCGCCGGCACATCGCCACAGGCGCCGCTGCCGACGATCACCGGCGGCGTCTGCGGGATCAGCCCGCGCGGGTCGTCGCGGCTCGGGGTGCCGGAGAGCGCGGCCAGCGCGAGGAGGGAAAGCAGCGGCATCGGGTCAGTCCCGTGGACGCCCGGACGCGGCAAAAGGCAAGACGCAACAACAACG
>JAIXZK010000111.1 GCA_027489695.1 Sphingomonadales bacterium | reverse complement strand
ATTCGATCGCCAAGGTCCAGGGGCAGATCGAAGCGGCGCTCGCCGATCGGACGATCACGGTGACGCCGCTCGGCGAACCAAGCCCGACACCGCCACCGCCGCCGCTTTCGGAGCGGGTCTATGGCCCGGCCAAGGCGCTGGCCGCCAAGCATTTTCCCGGCGTCACCATGCTGCCCGCGATGAGCACCGGCGCCACCGATGGCCGCTTCCTCAACGCCAACGGCATCCCGACCTATGGTGTGCCGGGCCGCTTCTCCGACCCCGACGGCAATGGCGTCCATGGCCTCAACGAGCGCAAGTCGATCGAAGGGCTCTATGCCGAACGGGATTATCTGTTCGAGCTGATTCAGGCTTATTTGAAGTAGTTTAAGTGCCTCCGGCGGCCAGGGCCTGAGGCCCTGGACCCACTTTTGTGGGGTGGTCCTTTTCCGGAGCAAGTGCGTACCCAAGCAAATGGGGTGCAGGGGGTCACCCCCTGCCCGCCGGAGGCCCCTTTCTCTCCCAAGGAACTCGAATGAAATTCCTGCTCGCCGCCGCCCTCATCGCCGCCCCCGCTGCCGCCGCCGACCTTCGCCCCGACCAGGTCGCCTTTCGCGAGCTGTTCAAGGAGATGGTGGAAACCAACACCTCGCTCTCCACCGGCAGCTGCACGCTTGCCGCGGAGAAGATCGGGGCCAGGTTGAAAGCGGCGGGTTTCGCGGCGAGCGACATCACGCTGTTCGCCGATCCGTCGGCGCCGAAGGAAGGCGGCATCGTCGCCATATTGAACGGCAAGGACCCCAAGGCGAAGCCGATCCTGCTGCTCGGCCACCTTGATGTCGTGGAGGCGAAGCGCGAGGACTGGACCCGTGATCCCTTTGTGATGGTTGAAGAAAACGGCTATTATTATGGCCGCGGGACGTTCGACGACAAGGCGCAGGCGGCAATCTGGGTCGATACGCTGATCCGCTACAAGCAATCCGGCAAGGCGCCGAAGCGGACGCTCAAGCTGGCGCTGACCTGCGGCGAGGAGACGACCTTCGCCTTCAACGGTGCCGACTGGCTGGCAAAGAACCGCCCCGAGCTGATCGCCGCCGAATATGCGCTGAACGAAGGTGGCGGCGGCCGCTATGGCGCCGATGGCAAGCCGCAGGGCCTGGCCGTGCAGGTTGGCGAGAAGACGGTGCAGAACTACAAGCTGGAGGCGACCAACCCCGGCGGCCACAGCAGCGTGCCGCGCCCGGACAATGCCATCACCGAGCTTGCGCGCGCGCTGGTCAAGGTCAACACGTACGAGTTCCCGGTGCAGTTCAACGACACCACCCGGGCCTTTTTCGCCAGCATCGCCAAGGCAGCCCCGGCCCCGGTCGGCGCGGCGATCACCAGCCTGCTCGCCAACCCGGCCGATGCCGCCGCCAACGCCGTGGTGAGCCGCGATCCGACCTTCCATTCGATGCTGCGCACCACCTGCGTTTCGACGCTGGTCAACGCCGGCCATGCCAACAACGCGCTCGCCCAGCGCGCCAATGCCAATGTGAACTGCCGCATGTTCCCGGGCTCCGATCCGGAAGTGGTGCGCCAGGCGCTGGTCGCCGCCATCGGCGATGCCAGGGTCGCGGTTACGCTGGTGCCGCCGATCCGCCCCGTCGCCAGCGCGCCGCCGCTCGATCCCGCCGTCATCGGGCCGATGATCGCACTGGCCAAAAAGCATTTCCCCGGCGTGCCATTCAGCCCGACGATGTCGACCGGCGCCACCGATGGCATTTTCCTGTCGCCGATCGGTATCCCGACCTATGGCGCCCCCGGCACCTTCATCGACGCCGACGGCAATGGCATCCACGGCCTCAACGAACGCATCGGCATCCAGTCGCTGATGCAGGGCCGCGATTATCTCGACGAGCTGGTGCACACGCTGGCGGGCTGACCGCCAGGCGCTGCTTCAGGGCAGCAGAACCGTCGAGCCCAGGGTCCGCCGCGCTTCGAGATCGCGGTGGGCCTGGTCGACATCGCGCAGCGGGTAGCGCTGGCCGATCGCCACCTTCAGCACGCCCTGCGCGACAAGATCGAGCACGCGGCCGGCATAGCGTTCGATTTCGGCGCGCGTGGTGTAATAGTCGAACAGCGTCGGCCGGGTGGCGAACAACGACCCCTTGCGCGACAGGATGCCGAAATCCACCGCCCCGACGGCGCCCGAGGCATTGCCATAGCTGATGTGCAGGCCGCGCCGTTTCAGGCAATCGAGCGACATTTCGAAGGTCGCCTTGCCGACGCCATCGAAGGTCACGTCGACACCACGGCCGCCGGTGATTTCGCGCACCCGGGCCACGACATCATCGCCCTGAACGACGCCATGATCGGCGCCGAGCGCCATGGCGATGGCGAGCTTTTCGGCGCTGCCGGCAACGGCGATGACATTGGCGCCGATGTGTTTCAGCCATTGCACAAGCAGCTGCCCGACGCCGCCGGCTGCGGCATGGACGAGCGCCCATTGCCCGGCCGCCATCGCTGCGCAGCGTTCGACGAGGAATTCGGTGGTGCAGCCCTTCAGCAGTACCGCCGCGGCGACTTCATCGGAAACGCCGTCCGGCAAGGCCACCAGCCGGTCGGCGGCGATCAGCCGGTGGCTGGCGCAGGCACCGATCGGGCCCCAGCAATAGCCGACCCGGGTTCCCGGTACGAAGCCGACGCCGGGGCCGACCGCTTCGATGACACCGGCCGCCTCCAGGCCGATCCCCGAGGGCAAGGACAGCGGATAAAGGCCGGTGCGGTGATAGGTATCGATGAAGTTGAGCCCGATCGCGGTGTGACGCAGCAGCACTTCGCCCGGCCCGGGCGCGGCGAGGCCGATATCCTCGATCCCCAGCACCTCGGGGCCCCCGGTGGTTGCAAATCGCACGGCGTGCATCCGGCCTCCCCTGACTTTCTACTGCAATATCTTGAAATTGCGTGATTTTGTGGCCGCAGTGATGCCCTTGTCGGCCGGAACCCGGAAAGGCTAGACTGGCCCCGTCGGCCTGCCAAGGGCCGGCCTGCCCAAGCGCCGGCCAGAGACAGGGATGCAATGAAAGTCACCTTCGACATCGAATGCACGCCTGCCGAAGCCAGGGCAT
>JAIXZK010000336.1 GCA_027489695.1 Sphingomonadales bacterium | reverse complement strand
GAACGATGGAAAGCACTGCATCCATCCCCTGCATCACCTCGGCATTGCGAAACCGCAGCACCCGATACCCCTGCGCCTCGAGGTAGCGCTGCCGCTCAGCATCGGCCTCCGGCGTGTGCTGCGAGCCCTCGACCTCGATGACCAGCCGCGCTTGCCGGCAAACAAAGTCAGCGATGTACGGCCCGATCACGATCTGGCGACTGAACTTGTGACCACCGAGCCGGCTGGCCCGCAGCTGCTGCCACAGCGCGCGTTCGGCCGGCGTCGCGTTCGTGCGCAAGTCGCGCGCGCGGTGTCTTTGCTCTGCTGGCAGAATGCGAGGCGGCCTGGCGGTCATGCCACGGCTCTTTATGCCCTGCCCGCATTGGAGGTTGGGCCTGTGCCCACCCCCGACCCCTCCCGCAAGCGGGAGGGGAGAAGAAAGCAAGACTCCCTCATCCCCCCAGCGCCACCTTCACCATGCCGCTCGCTTCGCTCATGTCGATCTCGCCGGCGAGGCGCGCTTTCACCGCCGCCATCACCTTTCCCATGTCCTTCACCGACGTCGCGCCCAGTTCGGCGACCAGTTCGCGGATCTTCGCCTGGGCTTCGCCGGCGGAAAGCCGCTGCGGCAGATAGCTTTCAATGACCGCCAGTTCGGCGCGTTCGGCGTCGGCGAGCTCGGGGCGGTTGCCGGTGACGTACATCTCGATCGATTCGCGGCGCTGCTTGGCCATCTTGCCGAGCACCTCGATCACCGTCACGTCATCGTCAGCCGGCGGCGTGCCGGTGCGAAGCTCGATATCGCGGTTCTTCAGTGCCGACTGGATCAGGCGCAGCGCCGCGGTGCGGGCGCTGTCGCCGGCCTTCATCGAAGCGATGGTGGCAGCCTTGATATCGTCGCGCAGCATGGCAATTCCTCGGGTATGAAAGCCGGAAACCCTAGCCCTTCGCCGTCGCAAAGAATAGATTGACGCAAGGGCCGCCGGTCCCTAACTCGCCAGCCGTTTGCGCGCCTGCCGGGCGTGCCCCCGTGTCCGAAGGAACCTCGATGGCCGCTGCTCCCGCGCCTGCCCAACCCCGCGGCGCGGCTGCCGTTGCCGCCGGCGCCAGCACTGGTTCGCC
This sequence comes from Sphingomonadales bacterium, assembly GCA_027489695.1. Lineage (GTDB taxonomy): Bacteria > Pseudomonadota > Alphaproteobacteria > Sphingomonadales > Sphingomonadaceae > Sandarakinorhabdus. The sequence goes on along the minus strand of JAIXZK010000336.1, from coordinate 4,040 downwards.
GGCGCAGCCCAAGGGCGCCACCGGCGTGCTGGTGCTCGCCGATGGCTCGGTGATCTGGGGCGTCGGCTTCGGCGCCGAGGGCGTCGCGGTCGGCGAGGTCTGCTTCAACACCGCGATGACCGGCTATCAGGAGGTGATCTCCGATCCTTCCTATGCCGGGCAGATCATCACCTTCACCTTTCCGCACATCGGCAATGTCGGCGCCAATCCCGAGGACATCGAATCGGCCAATCCACACGCGCTCGGATGCGTGGTGCGCGAGGCGGTGACCCCGGCCGCGAATTTCCGCGCCGATCGGCGCTTCGATGACTGGATGCGCGCCTGGGGGCGGATCGGCATTTCCGGCGTCGATACCCGCGCGCTGACCCGCCGCATCCGCACCGCCGGCGCGCCCAATGGCGTGATCGCGCACAACAAGGCGGGCGTGTTCGATATCAAGAAGCTGACCGCCGAAGCCCGCGCCTGGCCGGGGCTGGAAGGCATGGACCTCGCCAGCATCATCAGCGCGACGCAGAATTACGGCTGGGACGACGGCCTGTGGAGCCTGAAGGGCGGCTATGCCGTGCACAGCGGCAACCCCGATGGCCCGCATGTCGTCGCCATCGATTATGGCATGAAGCGCAACATCCTGCGCAATCTGGTGGCGGCTGGCGCGCGCGTGACGGTGGTGCCGGCGACTGCCAGCTATGACGAGATCATGGCGCTGAAGCCGGCCGGCATCTTCCTGTCGAACGGCCCCGGCGATCCGGCCGCCACCGGCGTCCATGCCGTGCCGACCATCCAGAAGTTCCTAAACGACAATCTGCCGCTGTTCGGCATCTGCCTCGGCCACCAGCTGCTCGGCCTGGCGGTCGGCGCGCGCACGATGAAGATGAGCCAGGGCCACCGCGGCGCCAACCATCCCGTCAAGCGGCTGAGCGACGGACGGGTGGAGATCACCTCGATGAACCATGGCTTCGCGGTGGAAACGTCGACGCTGCCGCCGAACGCCCGGGCAACGCACATCTCGCTGTTCGACGGCTCGCTGGCCGGGCTGGAACTGACGGATACGCCGGCGTTTTCGGTGCAATATCATCCCGAGGCGAGCCCGGGACCGCAGGATAGTGCCTATCTGTTCGAGAAGTTCGTGCGCTCGCTGATGGTCGCGGCATGAGCGCTGCTCCAAACAATCCGATGCCGCTTTATTCGTTTGCCTCCGAGACGCTTACCAACATTTGGGCGGGGGTCGGTGCTGAACGTTGGGCTGTAGCCCCTGTCGACGAAGGCCCCTACGAAAAAGGGCGGCGAACAAAAGCGGCGAAAATGCCTGTCGGCGCATTCGGTATTCTTTATTGTAAAACTGGAAAATTCTTAACTGTACCATTTGTTGTCTATTCAAAGGCCGATCCTGAGGCAGAGATTACAGATATTTGGCCCGAACGATGGGTTCTCCCATTCAAGATTAAGCCCCTAGGTTCCCCTGCTAAAATGATGACCATTGAGCGGGCTAAGCGCCTTTTGCCGACGTTCCAACGCGAGCCAGACCTTGGTTTTGATAAGGTTTTTCGTACCCGGGGTGACTTTGCCTTTCAGACATCGGCAATCTCATCCGATGATTGGGAAATCTTGATAAGGGAGTTGGCTGGGTAGTGACTACCATCGATCCCGCCCGCCTCGCTGAGGAAATGGCCGCCGACGAGGAAGTGCTCGCCGAACTCGCCGCCAATGGCGATGTCGCGGAACTGCCGCGCCAGATCGACGTGCATTTCAAGGGGCCGCAGGACGCCATCGAAAGCCTTGCCGAAGACGCGCAGGGGCTGGGTTTCCGCTTCATCGACTTCGGCGAGTTCGAGGATGGCGACTGGGCGGCCGACCTTCAGGTCGATGGCCCCGTCACCCGCGAGGCACTGCGCGCGCTCATCACCCGCGCGCTGGAGATCGAGATTTCCCACCGCGTCGAGTTCGACGGCTGGGGCTGCGCCGCGGAGACGGGGCGGTGAGGTTCACGCCGTCCGGGGATCGATCAGCTCGACTCCGATCCAGTCGAAATCTTTCGCGTTCCGTGTCGCCAGCGGAATCCCATGTTCGCGCGCCTGGGCGGCGATCTGCATGTCGATCACCTGCGGGGCGCGTGCCTTCACCTCCGGCCGCGCTGCAATCTCGCCATAGCGATGCGCCGCGGCGCGGCCGAACGCCAGCGTCTGCCCCCAATAGCGCGCCTCCAGCCCGGCTGCCCAGGCCGCCAGCGCCTGGCGCTTCGCCGGTGCTGCAACCAGCGCGATGCCATAGCGGATTTCGGCGATCACCAGCGTCGACAGCGCCAGGTCCTCGTCATGCGCCTCCAGCCAAGCCAGCACGGCGGGGTCGCCGCGCGGCCTGGTCAGCTCGCTCCACACATTGGTGTCGACGAGGATCAAAAGTCGGGCGCTTCGAGCCGGGGGCTGAGCTGTGCCGGCACGTCGAGCCCGGCGCCATTCGCCAGCCGACGCAGTTCGGCCATGGCGGCCTTGGCCGTCATGAAGCGGATTTCGGCGTACTTCGGGCTGTCGCTGTCCTCGGCACCGTCGGCGATGCGCAGCAGTTCGCGCACGCTCTCGGGCGCCGCATGCCGGAAGGGCAGGGGTGCATCGGATACGCGGCCGGGATGCGGCGCCACCTCGGCCTCGATCACCAGCTGGCGAAGATGTTCCTCCATGGAGCGCCCGTGCGCAGCGGCAACCTGCCGAAAGCGCAGCTTGGCATCCTCGGGGATGTTTCGAACTGTCAGGCTCGCCACGGCGTGTCTCCAATGCAATCAATGTATGCAATGAAAGCGTGACCGTCAATGCCCAAGCGCACCGACATCGCCTCCATCCTGATCATCGGCGCCGGGCCGATCATCATCGGCCAGGCGTGTGAATTCGATTATTCCGGCACCCAGGCGGTCAAGGCGCTGAAGGCCGAGGGCTATCGCATCATCCTCGTCAATTCGAACCCGGCGACGATCATGACCGATCCGGAACTCGCCGACGCGACCTATGTGGAGCCGATCACGCCGGAAATCGTCGCCAAGATCATCGCCAAGGAACGCCCGGATGCGGTGCTGCCGACGATGGGCGGCCAGACCGCGCTCAACACCGCGCTCGCCCTGCACCGCGACGGCACGCTTGAAAAGTACAACGTCCAGCTGATCGGCGCCGACGCCGAAGCCATCGACAAGGCCGAGGACCGGCTGAAGTTCCGCGACGCCATGGACAAGATCGGCCTCGAGTCCCCGCGCAGCCAGATCGCCCATTCGATCCCCGAAGCCATGGCGGCGCTGGAATTCGTCGGCCTGCCGACCATCATCCGGCCGAGCTTCACCATGGGCGGCACCGGCGGCGGCATCGCCTACAACAAGGAAGAGTTCGTCCGCATCGTGACGGGCGGTCTCGATGCCTCGCCGACCACCGAAGTGCTGATCGAGGAATCGGTGCTCGGCTGGAAGGAATATGAGATGGAAGTCGTGCGCGACCGTGCCGACAACGCCATCATCATCTGCTCGATCGAGAATATCGATCCGATGGGCGTCCATACCGGCGATTCCATCACCGTCGCACCAGCGCTGACGCTGACCGACAAGGAATATCAGATCATGCGCAACGCCAGCATCGCCTGCCTGCGCGAGATCGGCGTTGAAACCGGCGGCTCGAACGTCCAGTTCGCCGTCAACCCGGCCGACGGTCGCCTGGTCGTCATCGAGATGAACCCGCGCGTCTCCCGCTCGTCGGCGCTCGCCTCAAAGGCCACCGGCTTCCCGATCGCCAAGGTCGCGGCGCTGCTGGCGGTCGGCTACACGCTCGACGAGATCATGAACGACATCACCGGCGCCACGCCGACGTCGTTCGAACCGACGATCGACTATGACGTCACCAAGATCCCGCGCTTCGCCTTCGAAAAGTTCAAGGGCGCCGAGCCGCTGCTGTCGACCGCGATGAAGTCGGTCGGCGAAGTCATGGCGATTGGTCGCAACTTCAAGGAATCGATGCAGAAGGCGCTGCGCGTGCTGGAAACCGGGCTGGACGGTTTCAACCGCCTTGTCG
>JAIXZK010000252.1 GCA_027489695.1 Sphingomonadales bacterium | reverse complement strand
TTCCGCAGCTATGCCGAGGCCGCGCTGAAACTGGCCCGGCCGTCCTCGCTGGCCAATGCGATCGCGGCCGGTGCCGTGGCGGTGGAGCGCGTCGATCGACTGATCCAGCGGCTGCTGCAGCGATATGCGATGCCGGATGACCGGATCGACGCGATCGTCCATGCGATCGACCAGCGGCTCGCCGGAAACCGGGCGATGATCGGGCACAAAGCTTGAGGAAGGGCGCAAGGGTGATCCGATCCGGGCCGGTCAGCGCCTCTCGCTACCTGCTGTTCGGCAGGACGACCCGCTCCGGCCCGCGTCGTGCGGTGCAGCTCGCCGGATCGGGGCCGAGATCGGCTAGGATTTCCGCCGTGACGGCGTCGGCGATATGGGCGATGCCCGATGGCGAGAAATGCGAGCGATCGGTGAAATGCCGCGGCTCATCGTCGATGGCGGCGATCGGATCGACGAAGCGCCAGCCCGATTGCCGCGCCTGGCGGCGCATTTCGCTGACCACCAGCTCGGACATGGCCACCGCCTTGGCAAGTGACAGGCCCGGGAAGCTCTGGCGCAGGTGGCGCGCGACGGTAAAGGCCGCGCCGGAGGAGGTGGAATCGCCGAGGCGCGAGCGATAGCCGATGGCAATGGTCGGCGTCGGTCCGATGGCGGCGACGAGCGGCGCCAGCTCGCGCCGGTAAATCGTGGCGAGTTGCGCCAGCGACTGGGTCACCGCCGGGGATGCCGGGGTGGCGGGGGAGACCATGCGCAGCTCGCGGCTGGCAAGGCGGACGATCGCCGATTGCGCCAGCAGCGCGCCGAGGCCGGTCGGCGGCGGCGCGGCGGCGGCTTCGGACTGGCCCATCAGATCATTGGCGCCGCCGGCGAGGATCACGGCGAAATCTGGCGCCAGCCGCGGCGCATCGGTGTACCAAAGCTGCCCGAGCGCCTTCATGCCCAGGCCCGGACCGGCGATGGCGACATAATCGAAGCGGCATTGCGGCCGTGCCCTGGCGAGCCGGGCGACAGTTTGCGCCGGCAGGGTCGCGGCTTCGGGCAGGTCGGCGGCGAGGACCTTTGAATCGCCGACAAAGGCCAGCCGGACCGTGCCGGGTGGCGCCGGAATGGCAAGCTCCGGGCCGCGATAGCCAAGCGAATTGATCCGTATCGCGCCGAAACGGCTGTTGGGGTGCAAGAGAGCCACGCCGTCTGGCGTGGCGGTGCCGATGGCTGCCCGCAAGGCTCGCCAGTCGACCGCGGTAATGGTCGACTCGCGGTAGCGCATCCCGATTTCGGCCCCCAGCCCAATCGCGATGACCGGCAGCAGCACGGCCAGCGCGAAGAAGATTTCGCGGCGGCGATCAGTAGCGAGCATAGCGGAAATCCGTGGCCGGCACCGGCAGCAGCATGAAGATCGCGGCGATCACTGCGGCATAGACCAGCGCGAAAACCAGGCTGGCGATCGGCGCCGGCAGATATTTCCGCAACAGGCCGTAGAGCGGCATCAGAGCCCCCGCGCAAAACGGACGAGCAGCGCCAGCGCTTCCCCGGCGCTGGGCGCGGTGAGGATGACGAAGCCGAACCAGACAAAATGCACCGTCAGCAGCACCGAGGCCAGGTAAAGCGGCCGCGCCAGACCCGGCGGCGCGGTGACCCCGCGCGCTGCCTTCCAGTCCTGGAAACGTTGCCAGACGATCAGGCCGAGCCCGTGCCAGGCGCCCCAGAGCAGAAAGCGCAGCGAAATTTCATGCCACAGGCCGATGACGACCATCGTCGCCAGCGCGCCCAGCGCCGGGCTGCGGCTGTAGGCGACGACGACACCGTAGATATACTCGCGGCACCATAGCGACAGCGAGCGGTGCCAGCTTTGCCAGAACGCCGAGATGTTGGGCTGCAGATAGGGCCAGTCGAAATTCTCCATGATGCGAAACCCGAGCATCAGCGCGAAGCCGATGGCGATATCGGCATGGCCGGAAAACTGGAAATAGAGGGTGAGGCCGTTCTGGACGATGCCGAGGTAGATCGCCCAGGCGCTGTCACGCATCGGCAGGCTGGCGATATGGCCGCCGAGCAGCTGGCCGGTGGCGAAATAGCCGAGGATGACGATCTTGGCATAGCCCTGGACGATCCGTTCGAGGCCGAGCGACAGCAGCGCCGGATCGAAGCGCTGGCGCCGGGCGTCGGCGTGGAAGGCGTCGAAGCGGTGGATCGGGCCAACCAGGAAGGTCGGCAGGAAGAACAGATAGGCGGCGAGATCGGGCAGCGGCATCGGCGCGATGCGGCCCTTGTAGCGCTCGATGAGGAAATGCAGGCAGCGGAAGCTGTAATAGGACAGGCCCAATGGCACGACGACCGATTGCAGCATCGTCGTGCTTTCCATCGTCGTGCCCAGCTTGAAGGCGATGACCACCGCAACGATGATCGCGCCGGCGACGCCGATGTTGCGCAAGCTGGGGGCGAGTACGTTCGACGCGAGGTGGACCAGCCCGCAGGCGCCGACCAGGATGGCGGCCGAAAGCGGCGCGACACTGGCCAGGAACAGCAGCGAAAGCGCCATCAGCAGCAAGGCCCGCGCGCCGCGCGGCACCAGCCAGTAGAGGCCGACGGTCAGCCAGATCCAGGCCAGCCATTCCAGCGAGACATAGGTCACGCCGCGATCATCCGATCGCGACAATGGCAGCGGCGAACAACGGCAAGGCCAGCAGCGCCGCCAGCACCCAGGCGCCGAGCGGCGCCGCGGCGCGCGGGATTTCCGGGCGCCAGGCCCGCCGCTCTACGCCGCGCTGCCCGCCGGCGCGGCGCGATGCCGGTGTTTCGGGGGGATCGGCGCCGAACATTCGCGCTCACCGGGCCTGGAGGCGCTGCACGGCGGCGACGACATCGGCCAGCGAGTGCAGGCGCAGCACCTCGGTTGCCGACAGTTCGATGCCGAACGCCGCTTCGACTGCCGAGACCAGGTTGAGATGGGCAAGGCTGTTCCAGCCGGGCGTGGTCGCCGGCTCGGCGGTCAGTCGCAGGGTTTCGACGGCAACGCCGAATTCGGCGGCGGCAAGCCGGGCGACGGCGGTGAAGACATCGGTCTCGACGGCCGATCCCGCCGAGCGGTCGAGGCCGGCGAGCGCGGCGCGCAAGCGGTCGACCTGGACCTTGCCGGCGGCGCTGCGCGGCAGTTCGGCAACGATGGCCAGTACGCGCGGCACTTTCTGCGGCGACAGCCCGGCGGCGCAATGGGCGATCAGCTCGGCCTCGCTGGCGCTGCCGCCGTCGCGCAGCACCACTGCTGCGGCGACCTGTTCGCCCCACAGGGCGTGCGGCAGGCCGAACGCAAAGGCTTCGGCAACGGCCTTGTGGGTGGACAGCCAGTCGTTGATGTCCTGCGGCTGGATGTTGACGCCGCCGCTGATGATCAGCGCCTTGCGGCGCCCGGTGATCCGGATGAAGCCTTCGGCATCGATGGTGGCGAGGTCGCCGGTGTGCATCCAGCCGTCGCGCACCGCCGCGGCGGTCAATTCGGGCTGGTCGAGATAGCCGGCCATGACGATCGGGCCGCGCACCAGCAGCTCGCCGGCGACACACGGCGGTTGCGGCGTGCCGTCGGCGTCGGCGACGATCATCTCGCAGCCGATGGCGCGGCCGATGGTGCCGATCCGCGCCGTGGCGGGGTCGGGGCCGGCATAGCTCGCCTCGCAGACGGTTTCCGACATGCCATAGGTGTTGACGACTCGGACCTTGAAGCGGCTTTCGATGGCGCGCCACAGGCTTTCGGCAAGCAGGTCGCCGCTCGAACGGATGTAGCGGAAATCCTCGCCTTCAAAGGCATCGGCAAAGGCATCGCCGAGCCGGTCGAGCATCGACAGCAGCGCCGGCACCACGATGAAATGGGTGATGCGGTCGCGATAGATCGAATGGACCAGCGCTTCGATGGCGCGGAAATCGAACCGCGACGGGCGGTACAGGGCCGCGCCGTTGACGAAGGCGGCGATCGGACCGTGCAGCATGCCGTCGGTGAAGTGCAGCGGCAGCGGGTTGAGGATGCGGCTGTCACGATCATAGTCATAGACCGCGTCGAAGGCGGCGAGCTGCGCCGACAGATTGGCATGGCTGAGCACGACGACCTTGGGCGCGCTGGTGGTGCCCGAGGTGAAGAGCAGCATGGCCGCGGCGTCTGGCGGTGGTTCGGCCGGTGGCGCGGTGGGGGCGGTGGCGGCAAGGTCGCTCCAGAACCCCGGAGCCGCGGCGCGCCGTAGCCGGGCGAACAGCCCGGCGGGCGGCGCGGCGGCAGCGATCCGGCTATGGGCGAGGCCGGCGGGGCGATCGATGCGATCGGCGATGGCGGTATCGAGGAACAGATGCGCCGGCCGACAGGCGGCAAGCGCGATGCCGGCATCGTGCGCGCTCACCTCGGGGTTGAGGTTGAGCATGACCAGGCCGTGGCGGATGCCGGCGAGCATCAGCACCGCGACGGCGGCGACATCACTGCTGAGGATGGCGACGCGGTCGCCCGGCGCCAGGCCGAGTGCGGCGAAGCGGCCGAAGGCCCGGGCGATGCGATCGGCGTGGCTGGCCTCGTCGATGGTGACGCCATCGACGACGAGCGCTGGCCGGCGCGGTGCCGCGGCGGCAAGGCGCGCATCGATGCGGGCGGCGAGCGAGATCATGTCAGATCGGCGACCAGCGGCGCGAGGCGTGCCCGCAGCGCGGCGCGATCGAGCTTGGCGGCAGCGCCGACGCGCGGCAGTTCGGCGACCGGGATGACGCGCGCCGGCACGCGGGACTGGCCGGCCGCGGCGAGGACATGGGCGCGGGCGCGGTGCTCGAAATCGGCCGCCAGAGGCGCCGCCGCGACGATGGCGGCGATGATATGTTCGACCCCGGTCGCATCGGCGACGCCGATGACCGCGGCCTCGGCGACGTCCGGCATGGCCATCAGCTGCGCTTCGATGTCGATCGGGAAGACAAGGCTGCCGTCGCGCGCCTTGATGACTTCGCGGCGGCGGCCGACGACCTGCAACCGCCCGGCGGCATCGCGGCGGCCGAGGTCGCCGGTTTCGTGCCAGCCGCGCCAATCGGGGTGACTGCCGGCGGGATCGTCCTGCATCAGGCAATCGGAATGGACCATGATCATGCCGACCGCGCCCTCGGCGACGGGCGCGCCATCGTCATCGACAATGGCGAGGAGGCAGTTGCACGGCAAGCCGCCGGCGCTGGAGATGGTCTCGCGCCCGTCGGGATCGGCGTACAGCGCGGTGGCGAATTCGCGGCCGCCGTAATAATCGATGACCGGCACGCCGAAGGCCGCAGCGAAGCGATCGCGCGTCGCCTGGTCGAGTATCCCTGAGCCGCTGAACACGCTGCGCAGCGCCGGCAATGGCGCCAAGCGGCCGCGTGCCGCGATCAGGCCGCGCAGCACCGCCGGAACCGCCGTCAGCCGCGTCACGCCGGTTTCGGCGCAATCCGCGGCAAGCGCCAGCGGCGCCTGTCGCGCGGCTTCCGACGGCAGCGCGACCCGGCCGCCGGTGATCAGCGGCAGCGTGATCAGGCTGCGAAAGGCGCTGAGCGCCGAAAAATCGGTCGCGGTGCAGAAGATATCGTCTTCGCCGAAGCCGAACAGCATCTGCATCGCCTCGGTTGCCCGAAACACCGCCTCATGGCTGGTCCGCACCAGCTTGGGCGCGCCGGTCGAGCCGCTGGTGAAGCCGATCAGCGCGGTATCGCCCGGGTCGACGGTGGCGCTCGGCAGCGCTTCGACAGCCGGGCAGGCGTCGAGCCAGTCGGCGAAATCCGGGGCATCGGCGCCGTCGAGGCCAAGCCGCAGCGCGGGTTCGGCCCCGGCCCAGGCCGCGTCCACCGAGATGACGGCAGCGACTGGCGCCGCTGTCAGCCACGCCGCAAAGCCGGCGGCGTCGACGATTCCGGCGAGGCGAAGCAGGGGCGCGCCGAGCAGCAGCGTCGCCATGGCAACCAGCACCGATTCGAGCCGCGGCGTCGCATCAATGGCGACTCCGCGTTCCGGCCCGGCGCCAGCGGCCGCCAGCCCGGCGGCGATGCGCGCCACCAGCGCGCGCACCTCGCCGGCCGGCAGGCTGCCTTCCCTTGCCAGGATGATCATGTCGGCGGCGGGGTCGCGCGCTGTCAGGCTCTCGGCGATCAATGCCGCCGCGGTCCGCTGCGGCCAGGGCAATCGCGAGGGATAGCCAGCGATCGGCGGCAGCGGCGCCAGCGGCAGGCCGGCGAGGGCGGCCGTGCAGATCTCGAGCGGCAGTCCGGTTCGCCTTGCGACATGCGCCGGCGGCGCCCCGAGCCCGCGCCAATAGCCGAGCGCCGCCAATGCCGCGGCAGGCAGGCCCGGCGGCGACATCAGCCTGGCCGCCGCGGCCTGGCGGTGGGCGGCGCGACGGCGATCACAGGCGGCGCTCGCTCATGACGGCAGGCCGGCGACATCGGCGAGCGTCGTCGCCGCCGTCTCGGGCAGGGTGCGGAGGAAGCGATTGTCGGCATCGACGAGGATGACGCGCGGTTCGACCGGCACGGCGCTGAGTTCGAACCCCATGCCGATGATCTCGTCGCCGGGCTGGATCAGATGCGCCGCGGCGCCGTTCATCGCGATCGTGCCCGACCCGGCTTCGCCAACGATGACATAGGTTTCCAGCCGGGCGCCCGAGGTGTTCGAGACGACGAGAACGCGCGCGCCGGGCCACAGGCCGACATGGTCGATCAGGTCGGCGTCGATGGTTATCGACCCGATATAGGCAGGATTGGCCTCGATTACCGTCGCATTGTGAATCTTCGAACGCAGGACCCAGCGCATGATCAGGGCATCCACATTACCGGCTTGATAGCTATTGCATGCAAGAAATGAAAAGAAAAGAAAGGTGGGGAAAGGCGCAGGTCGCCGATCCGAACCCAGCCCGCAATCCGGTGATGCTAAAGTCAAATACCTTGAATTGTTCAGGAATATCGGGCCGGGCGGGGCTCCGTTCGGCACGGATCGAGGGCCCGTGGACAATGAAGTTCAGGTTCGCCCGGGTGTTCCCTGTCATGGCTACGGAAGCGCCCCGTTGATGAAAGGCAAGCTGGCGCGCCGCCCGCTTTCCCGGCCGGCGCGACGGCCAGATGCGGGGCGGGACCGGCGCTGATCTTGCGCAGGATCGCGAAGCGACAGACGCGGCGCCTCCCCAGGTGGAAGATCACGCCAACGGCCATCCCCGATTGTGCAGTATTTCTTGCAATCTTGCCTGAACTGCGCGGCGCCCGCCGATCGGCAAGTACAGCCATTGTTGTGCTGGTGTTTGTCGGCGAATTGATTATCGGTGCTGGCAGTTACCACGCGCGGCAGGGGTCATGGCGATCGATCTCGATACCATCGAACGGTTGGCGCCCGACCAGCCGGCGCTCAAGGCCGCGGCCGGCCTCGCCAAGCCCGGCAAATGGTCGAATGTCGCCTCCAGCGACGATGGCCGGCTGATCTGGGGCGAATGCGCCGGCTCGGGCGCCAATCCCTATCGCGTGATGGCCGACCTCGATGATCACGGCAACAAATGCACCTGCCCGTCGCGAAAATTCCCCTGCAAGCATGTGCTGGCGCTGTTCTGGCTGAAGGCGGCCGCGGTGGTGCCGTTTCCGGCTACCGCGGTACCCGATTGGGTCGGCGACTGGCTCGGCCGTCGCCGCAAGGCCGGCGCTGCCGTATCGCCCGCCGTGCGCGAGGCGGCACCGGCGCCGGCGGCCCCGAAGGACATTGCGACGGCGCTGGCCCCGGAGCCCGAGGCGGTGGAGGACCCCAGGGCCGCCGAGCGTCGCCAGGCGGCCGCGGCGCGGCGCGCCGAGGATACTCAGCGCGCCATTCTCGACGCTCTCGACGCGCTCGACAGCTGGATCGGTGACCAGCTGCGGCTGGGCCTCGCCGGCTTTCTCGACGATGCGACCGCCCGTTGCCGGCGGATCGCGGCGCGGCTGGTCGATGGCAAGGCCGCGGGGCTCGCCGGGCGGCTCGACGAGCTGCCGGCGCGGCTGCTCGGCCTGCCGGCCGGCGACCGGGCGCGCGGCGCGATCGTCGAGCTGGGCAAGCTCGTGCTGCTGGCGCGCGCCTTTCGCGCCGCGCCGACCGATGCCGCGCTGCGCCGCCAGATCGCCACCGCCGAAGCCCGAGAATCCGTGCTCGCCGATCCCGGCAGCCGACAGGTCACCTCCTGTTGGGAAGTGCTCGCCGAACAGATCGAGACGCGGCGTGACGGGCTGGTCTCGCAGACGACCTGGCTGCTCAACCTCGACCCGTCCGGTCCGCGCTTTGCGATGCTGCTCGATTATTTCCCGGCCTCGGCCGGGCGGCGCGGCCCGGTGTTCACGCCCGGCGAGCAGTTCGCCGGGGAAGTCGTCTACTATCCCGGCGCCGTGCCGCTGCGCGCGCTGCTCGTCAGCCGCGCCGAAATCACCGACCGCCGGATCGCCTGGCAGGGCAACGACGCATCGCTGGTCGCCGCCCTCACCGGGCCGCTGCTCGCCGAACCCTGGGCAAGCGAGGTGCCGATCCTGCTGCCGGCCGGGCGGATCGCCTTCGATCCTGGCGGTGCTGCCTGGTGGCAAGGCGAGGACGCGGCACTGCCGCTCGCTGCTGCGCCGCCGCCGCTCGCCACCGCGACCGCGCTGACGGCGGCGGCGGCGCTGTGGTCAGGCGGCCGGCTGACCCTGCTGGCGGCGCAATCGGCGTGGGGGCGGATCGATGGCCATGGCTGAGGCTCCAGCCGATTCCCGGCCCGATGCCATTCTCGATGCGCTCGCACCGCTGGTGACGCGCTGGACGATGGGCGCGAGCACGGCATCGGGCAGCATCGCCGCGGCGGCACCGCCCGAATGGCGCGATGCGATCGGCAGCGCCGCCGATGCCGATCTGCGGCTGCTGGCGCTGTCCGGCCATTTCCTCGGCACCATGATCACCGCCGCGCCGGCGGCGCCGCTGCGCGCCGTGCCCGATCTGCCGATCCTGTCGCTGCCGGTACTGGCGGGGCCGCCACGCCATTTGTCGCGGCGCGTGCTGGCGGCGGTTCGCGATTCCGCCTCGCGGCGGGCGCTGCTGGCATTTCTGGCGGTGCGCGGCTGGTCGGTGCACCCGGGCGACTGGCTGCCCGGCACCGCCGACGAGGCGGTTCCCGATGTCTATGCGCCGTGGTGCGACTGGCGGGCCGCCTGTGCCGCCGCCGATCCGCTGCCGCGCCAGGCCGCGGCAGCGTTGAGCGCCGAAACATGGGACGATTTCTGGCCGGCGGCACGCGGCGTCGAACTTGCGCGAATGCGCCGCGAGGATCCGGCGGCGGCGCGCGAGCTGATCGCGGCGCGTTTCGGCGGCGAAGCGGCGGAGGCGCGGCTGCGGCTGCTCGCGCTGCTTGAAACCGGCCTGTCGCCGGAAGACCGGCCGTTCCTCGCCAGCCTGGCCGGCGACCGTGCCCCCAAGGTCAAGGCGCTGGCGGCGGCGCTGCTGGCGCGGCTCGGCGGCGGCAGTGGCAGTGGCGGGGGCTCCGAACCCGACGCCGCGGAACTTGCCGGCTTCTTCGAATTGCAGACCAGGGGCCTGCTGCGGCGGACGCGGATCATCGCCGCCCGGCCGGTGAAGACGCCGGCGCAGGCGAGCCGCCGCGCCGCGCTGTTCCACGGCGTCGATTTCGCCGGGCTGGCGACGGCGCTCGGCCTGTCTCCCGAAGCGCTGGCGGCGCAATGGCATTGGGGCGCCGACAGCGCCGCCGATATCGGCTTTGCCGCCATGGCCGAACGCAGCGCCGGCGCCGCCGAAGTCGCCGCCGTCGCCGCCGCGCTCGAGGCGGCGCCCGCCACCAATATCGCCGCGATGCAGGCCATCGCGCCGCGGCTCGGCCAGGCCCAGCGCTGCCGTCTCGCCCGGCGCCTGATCGATCGCGACGGCAGCTTCGGCCTGGCCCTCGCCATCGCCGGGCCCGACCCCGGCATCGCCGCGCCGATCGCCAGCGCCGCCGGGGCGGCGGTGCTTGCCGTCCTGGCCGAAGCCGATCGTGACGCGCGCTCGATCGGCCTTTCCGGCGAGCTGCTGGCGCTCGGCCTGCTGGCCTCGCGCGACGACGCCCGGGCGGCGCTGGCCGCGATCACCGCGACCGGAATCGCCGCTGGCGACCCGCGGCTCGACATGCTGCGGCTCAACACCATGCTCGACATCAGTTCCGAAAACAGGCCCGACCGGGAGGAAAATCCATGACCGACAAATTGCGCATGCCGGCCGAGGAGCAATATGGCGCCGAACTCGCCGCGCTGGCGGCGGGCGATACCGGCAAGCGTCCGGCCGGCTGGGCGCTGTCGCCGCGCGCCGTGGTCACCTATCTGATGGGCGGGCGCGCCGCCGATGGCACGCCGGTGTCGGCGAAATATGTCGGCGACCAGCGGCTGATCGAGACGGCGGTCTCGACGCTCGCCACCGACCGCGCGCTGCTGCTGCTCGGCGTGCCCGGCACGGCGAAATCCTGGGTATCGGAGCATCTCGCCGCCGCTATCGCCGGCGATTCGACCCTGGTCATCCAGTGCACCGCCGGCACCGACGAGAACCAGGTGCGCTATGGCTGGAACTATGCCCAGCTGCTGGCGCACGGCCCGCGCCGCGAAGCGCTGGTGCCGACGCCGATGCTGCGGGCGATGGAGGCCGGCAAGCTCTGCCGCTTCGAGGAATTGACCCGCATGGGCAGCGACGTCCAGGACACGCTGATCACCGTGCTTTCGGAAAAGATGCTGCCGATCCCGGAGCTCAACACCGCCGTCTATGCAGCACGCGGTTTCAACATCATCGCCACCGCCAACAACCGCGACAAGGGCGTCAACGAACTGTCGTCGGCGCTGAAACGCCGCTTCAACGTCGTCGTGCTGCCGCTGCCGGACAGCGCCGCCGAGGAAATCGCCATCGTCACCAAGCGCGTTGGCGAAATGGCGACGAGCCTCGACCTGCCGGTACCGAAGAATGTCGCCGACGAAGTGGCGCGCGTCATCGCCATCTTCCGCGAGCTGCGCTCGGGATCGACCGAGGACGGCAAGGTGGCGCTGAAGGTGCCGACCGGCGGGCTTTCCACCGCCGAGGCGATCGCGGTGATGGTTGGCGGCATCAGCCAGGCGACCTTCTTCAACGATGGCGCGCTGACCCCGGCGATGCTGGGCAGCAACATCATCGGCGCGGTGATCAAGGACCCGGTGCAGGATCGCGTCGTGCTCGGCGAATATCTCGAAACCGTGCTGAAGAAACGGCGCGGCTTCGAAGGCTATTATGCGTCGCTGACCGACTTGATCTGACCGTCGTGACCGCCGCCGTCTCGCTGTTCGGCATTCGCCACCACGGCCCCGGCTCGGCGCGCCGGCTGGTCGAGGCGCTCGATGCGCTCGCCCCGGCGACGGTGCTCATCGAAGGGCCGGTCGATGCCTCGGACCTGCTGCCGCTGCTCGCCGATCCCGCCATGGTGCCGCCGGTGGCGCTGCTGACCTATGCCGAGGACAATCCCGCCGCCGCCAGCTTCTTCCCCTTCGCCGAATGGTCGCCGGAGTATCGGGCGGTGCTATGGGCGGTCCGCCACGGCGCAGCGCTGCGTTTCATCGACCTGCCGGCGGGCGATCGGCTGGCGGATGGCGATGCCGCCGCGGAGTCCGAGGTGGCGGATGCCGAGGCGATGGATGCCGTCGGGCGCGATCCGATTGGCGCGCTCGCCGCCGCGGCCGGCTATGCCGATGGCGAAAGCTGGTGGTCCGACGTCATCGAGCAGAATCCGGCGCCGGGCCCGGTGTTCGCCGCGGTCGCCGATGCGATGACCGCGTTGCGCAGCGGCGAGCGGGCGATTTCCGGCCGCGAGGCGGCGCGCGAGGCGCATATGCGCCTCGAAATCGCCCGCGCTGCCAAGGAAAGCGCCGGGCCGGTGGCGGTGGTCTGCGGGGCCTGGCATGTGCCGGCGCTGGCCGAAAAGCGCAGTCTCGCCGCCGATCGCGAGATCCTGAGGGGCCGCCCGAAGGTCAAGGTGCGGGCGACCTGGGCGCCCTGGACATCGCCGCGGCTGGCGAGCGGCAGCGGCTATGGCGCCGGCGTCGCGGCGCCGGGCTGGTGCGCGCATCTCTGGGCCAGCGGCGATGCCGACGACCGCGATACCGTCTGGCTGACGCGCATCGCCCGGCTGCTGCGCGACCGCGGCCATTTCGTCTCGACCGCGTCAGTGATCGAGGCGCAGCGCCTGGGGGTCGCGCTCGCCGCGCTGCGCGGCCGCCCGGCGGCGGGGTTCGAGGAACTGCGCGACGCGACCATCGCCTGCCTGTGCTTCGGCGAGCGGCTGGTGTGGGAGGATATCGCCGCCGAACTGCTGATCGGGGCCGCCGTCGGCGCGATCCCGGACTCGACGCCGCTGGCGCCGCTGCTCGAGGATCTGCAGCGCCAGCAGCGCGCCACCCGGCTCAAGCCCGAGGCGCTGGAACGCGAGCTGACGCTCGACCTGCGCAGCGAGGCCGGGCTGGCGCGTTCGACGCTGCTCCACCGCCTGCTGGCGCTCGACGTGCCCTGGGGCCGGCTCGCCGATGCGGGGCGCAGCCGCGGCACCTTCCGCGAGAATTGGCAGCTGTGCTGGCAGCCCGAATTCGCGGTGCGGCTGGTCGAAAATCTCGTCCATGGCGCAACGATCGCCGACGCCGCGGCGGCGCGGGTGATCGCGGCGATCGAGGAAGAAGCCGATCTCGGTCGCCTCGCCGAATGGGTGCGCACCGCGATGCTCGCCGATCTGCAGCCCGCCGCCGAACGCGGCATCGACCGGCTCGAAACCCGTGCGGCGCTGACCAGCGATTGCGGCAGCCTGCTGAAAACCCTGCCGCCGATGGCCGATATCGTCCGCTATGGCGAGGCGCGCGCCGGCACCGCCGGGCATCTGGCGGCGCTGATGCCGCGGATCGTCGTCCAGGCGGCGCTTGCCTTGCCCTATGCGGCGCGCAACCTCGATGCCGCGGCGGCCGACGATCTGCGCGGCGCGATCCTCGCTGCCGAAAACGCCATCCAGCTTGCCGAACTCGCCGCCGAGACCGGCGACAGCTGGCGCCGGGCGCTGCACCAGCTGCTCGCCGATGCGCAGACCGCGCCGGTGATCACCGGCCTGGCGGCGCGGCTGCTCTACGAGGCCGACCAGCTCGCCGCCGATGCTGCCGCCGAACTGCTCGGCCGTATGCTCTCGCCCGGCACGCCGATCGCCGATGCGGCCGGCTTTTTCGATGGCTTCTTCGCCGGTTCGGCGGCGCGGCTGATCCATGACGCGCCGTTGCGCCGCGCCGTCGACGACTGGCTGCTGACGCTCGACGACGACGCCTTCACCGCCAGCCTGCCGCTGTTCCGCCGGGTGTTCTCGGGGCTCGACCGCGCCGAACGGCGGCGACTGTTCGACGCGGTGTTCGAAAAGGCCGCCGGTGCCGCCGCCGGCTATCGCCTGCTCGGTGGCGCGGCGGCGCTGTGGCCGGCGCATTTCGCCCGCGTCACCGCCATTCTGGACGGAGGCGCGCCATGACCGGGGGCGAGGAACGCGAACGGCGCTGGGCGCTGGCGCTCGGAGTCGATGCCGATGACGGCACGCCGCTGTCGGTCGAGGATCGGCGCCTGTCGGCGGCGCTGTCGGCGCTCTATGGCGAGGGCGACGAGGAGAAGAAGGGTCGCGGCGGCCTCGGCGGCTCGGCGCCGCGCGTCGCCAAATGGCTTGGCGACATCCGCGAATTCTTTCCGGCTTCGGTAGTGCAGGTCATCCAGAAGGATGCCTTTGAGCGCAAAGGTTTACGCCAGATGCTGCTCGAACCCGAATTGCTGGCGACGCTCGAGGCCGATGTGAACCTTGTCGCCGATCTCGTGGCGCTGCGCGGCGTCATGCCCGAAAAGACCAGGGAAACGGCACGGCAGGTCATCGCCAAGGTCGTTGCCGAGCTGCTGGAACGCCTCGAACGCCGCACCGCCGAGGCGATCCGCGGTGCGCTCGATCGGTCGCGGCGCACCCGGCGCCCGCGCCACGCCGATATCGACTGGCCGCGCACCATCCACGCCAATCTGCGCCATTATCAGCCCGAATTCCGCACCATCGTCCCCGAAACGCTGATCGGCTTCCTGCGCCAGCAGCGCCGCATCGCCGATCTCGACGAGGTCGTGCTGTGCGTCGATCAATCGGGATCGATGGCGAGCTCGGTGGTCTATGCCTCGATCTTCGCCGCGGTGATGGCGTCGCTGCCGGTGGTGAAAACCAAGCTGATCTGCTTCGATACCGCGATCGTCGACCTGACCGACGATCTTGCCGATCCGGTCGAGGTGCTGTTCGGCATCCAGCTCGGCGGCGGCACCGACATCGATGGCGCGATGGCCTATTGCGAGGGCCGCATCGAACAGCCGTCGAAGACGCATCTGGTGCTGATTTCCGACATGTACGAAGGCGGCAACGCCGATGCACTGGTCGACCGCGTCGCGCGGCTGGTGACGATGGGCGTCAACGTCATCGTGCTGCTGGCGCTGACCGACAGCGGCCGGCCGTCCTATGATCCCCAGTTGTCGGGGCGGGTCGCCGCGCTCGGCGTGCCGGTATTCGCCTGCACCCCCGACCAGTTCCCCGACCTGATGGCGACGGCGCTACGCCGCGAGGATGTCCACGCCTGGGCCGCCGGGCTGGATATCAAGCTTGTCCGTTCGGATGCGTGACCCCGCAGGTTGCGGTGGATGGTTGCGGCAGTGGCAATAGCGCCCGCGCGGCCGTAGGAGGAACCGGCATTTCCCCCGGTTCAGGCAGTTTCATGGCCCGCAGACATTCTCGCTACGATCCCGATGCCGATGTCGGCGGCGAGGCACCGGTCGCGCCGGTCCTGTGCTGGCTGTGCGGCCGGCCCACCGGCAAGACGATCGTCCAGCATCATCCGGTGCCGAAAAGCCGGGGCGGGCGCGACACGGTGCCGATGCATCCCATCTGTCAGCAGACGCTGGTGGTCAATTTCACCAATTCCGAGCTGGAGCGCCACGGCATGGATGTCGAAGGGCTTCTTGCCGACCCGGCGGTGCGCAAATTCGTCGACTGGGTGGCGAAAAAAGACCCGGATTTCACCGCGACCATCACCAAGAAACAGCGCTGAAGCGCTCGTCTCCGCCCATCAGTTGCGGCCAGGCCAGATCGAAGCGGGCCAGATATTTGCGCAGGCGATCGGCATCGTTCGACGTCGCCCGGCGTGCCCGCGAAGCGGCGAACAGCGTCCGTCCGGCTTCCGACAGCGACCGGCTGGCACGGCAGACCGCGACGACATGGACCAGCTGGACCCGATCGAACGGGTCGAGCGCCTCGATCCGGTCCGGCGACAGCAGGCCGGCGAGCGGATCATCGGACAGCGCCGATCCGGACCAGAGCCGCTTCAGCCGCAGGATCTCGCCGCGAACACAGTCGCTGTCGATGCGGCCCTTGGGCGAGAACGTCGCCATGCGGGTAACGCTGGCGGCGAGATCACGGAAATTGCCCGGCCAGGTCGCCTCGGCCGACGTGGCGAAGGCGAGATATTGCGCGCGCGCCTCCTTGTTGAAGGTGATGCGCTCGCCTTCGCGCTCGGCGAAGCGGTCGAGTTCATAGTCGAGGTTGGGGGCGATATCCTCGCGGCGCTCGGCGAGGCCGGGCAGGGTGAAGGTCCACAGGTTCAGCCGCGCATATAGATCGTCGCGGAAGCGCCCGGCGGCGACGGCGCGGGCGAGATCGCTGTTGGTGCCGGCGATCAACTGGAAATCCGACGAGGCCTCGCTGTCGGCGCCGACGGGCAGGAAGCGCTTGTCCTCGATGGCGCGCAGGATCATCGCCTGCTCGTCGAGCCCCAGCTCGCCGATCTCGTCGAGGAACAGCATGCCGCTGTCGGCGCCGCGCAACAGGCCGGGGCGATCGGCGGTGGCGCCGGTGAACGATCCGCGCTTGTGGCCGAACAGCGCCGACATGGCGCCGTCGCCCTTCAGCGTGGCGCAATTGACCTCGACGAACGGCCCCTTCACCTGGCGCTTCAGCTTCTTGAGCTCATAGACGCGCCGCGCCAGCTGGCTCTTGCCGGCACCGGTCGGCCCCATCAGCAGCACCGGCGCCTTCGATCGGATCGCCACCTGCTCGATCTCGTCGATCATGGTGTTGAAGGCGGCGTTGCGGGTTTCGATGCCCGATTTCAGGAAGGATGTGCTCTCCGCCGCCACCGCGGCGAAGCGCGTCGCGATGCTGTCATAGCGTGACAGGTCGAGGTCGATCGTCGTCCAGCTGCCGGGGCCGCCGGAGGGCGCGCCGCGCTCGGGCTGTGTCTGCAGCAGCCGGCCGGGCAGGTAATTGGCTTCGGTCAGCAGGAACAGGCAGATCTGCGCGACATGGGTGCCGGTGGTGATGTGGACGAGATAATCCTCGGCTTCGGCGTCGAAGGGCCAGGCGCGGGCGAAATCGAGCAGCTTTCCATAGACTTCCTCGAAGTCCCAGGGGTCCTTGAAGTCGATGATGTGCGGCTCGACCCGGGTTTCGGGGGACACCGAGGCGATGTCCGCGGCGATGAATTCGGCAAGCCGACTGTGC
>JAIXZK010000289.1 GCA_027489695.1 Sphingomonadales bacterium | reverse complement strand
TGGGCGCGGATGCTGGCGGATTTCGCGCCGCGCCGCTTCCTGCAGGTCGGCGTGACGCTCGCCGAGCTCAGTCCGGCCGAAGCCGTGCAGCTCAACCTGTTCGACGCCGGCGCCGCGCTCGACCGCGGCGCCGAAAGCCGGCGACTGGCGCTGTCGCGGGCGCTGGACAAGGTCAACAACCGCTGGGGCCGCGATGCCGTCACAATCGGCCACGACAGCATGGGCGCGGTCCGCAGCGCCGGGCCGCGCATCGCCTTCACCCGCATCCCCGACCTTGCCGAGTTCCGCGAATGACTGCTGCCACCCCGAACAGGCTCCTGCCCAGACCCGATAATGGCCGCAGGCGATGGACGATCGCACGCCAGTTCCCGGCGCTGGTGCTGCTCGCCGGCCTGCTTTTCGCGCTGCCGACAGCCGTCGCCGCCCAGGGCGGGGCGGCGGCGCCACGGTTCGACGCCAAGGCGGCGTGGAGCGCGTTCACCACGCTGCTGCGGGAGCAATATGGCTATTTCGAACGGCCGGGCGTCGACGGCAACGCCATCCTCGCCGCCTTTGCCGCGCGTGCCACCGAGGCGCCCGACGATACCGCCTTCATCGATGTGCTCCAGCTCGTCTCGCACAATTTCGCCGACCCGCATTTCATCGTCGGGCCTTTCGATGCCGGGGACTGGGCGATCATCCCGACCGCCTCGGACCTGCACGGCCGGGTCGAGGGCGGGGTCTTCCGCATCGAACAGGTGCGCGCCGACAGCGCCGCACGCGCCGCCGGCATCGCGCCGGGGATGATCGTGCAGCAGATCGACGGCGCCACGCCGCGCGCGCTGGTCGAAGCGATCACCGGGCGGGACTGGGCGGCGCTATCGCCGGTCCAGATCGGTTTCGCCTTCGATATCGCGCTTGCCGGCCGGCGCGGCCAGCCACGTACCTTGGTTATCGCCGATGGCGGCGGGGAGCGCCGCCTCGTCCTGGCGGCAACGCGCGACCAGGCCCAGCGCATCGACAAGGGCCCGCTGCTCG
Source organism: Sphingomonadales bacterium (assembly GCA_027489695.1). Classification (GTDB taxonomy): domain Bacteria; phylum Pseudomonadota; class Alphaproteobacteria; order Sphingomonadales; family Sphingomonadaceae; genus Sandarakinorhabdus. The sequence goes on along the minus strand of JAIXZK010000289.1, from coordinate 2,033 downwards.
ATGTCGAGCGGCGTGGCCGGCTCGGCATCATCCGCATCAACAATTCGCTGGGCAATGCCGCCCTTATCCAGCGATTCGCCGAAGCCCTGGAGATGCTCGCCGATACCGACGCCCTGCTCATCGACCTGCGCAATACCCCGAGCGGCGGCAATACCAGCGTCGCCCGCGGCATCCTCGGCCATTTCGTCGATTCGGAAATGCCTTACCAGGTACACGTCATCCCCTATGAAAGCCGCGTGCTGGGGCCGCCGCGCAAGTTCGTCGAACATGTCCTGCCCTTTGGCCGGCGCTATGCCGGCAAGGTTCATGTCGCCGGCGGGCGCTGGACCGGCAGCATGGGCGAAGGGCTAATGATCGGTTTCGACGCCATCGGCGCCGCGACGATCGGCTCCGATCTCGCCGACTTGCTGGGGGCATTGTCCAACGAACGCATTGCCGGCTCGGGCGCGCGGATCGACATCGGCACGGAGCAGCTGTTCACCGTCGCCGGCCAGCCGCGCGCCGACTTCCGGCCGCGCCTCTATCTGCGCGATGCCGAACGCAGCGCGTCGGACGATCCGGTGGTGACGGCGATCCTCTCCTCGGCCGGATCCGCGCGATGATCGCGCTTGCTGCCCGGCCCTTGCCGCCGGTGCGGCATCCCGCGTAACGGGGCGGCGATGTGGAGATTGCTGATCGCGCTGGCACTTGCCGCCCCGGCCATGGCCGAATCGCTGCCAGCGGCGCGGATCGAGGCCGGCTGGGCGCAGGCCAATTTCGGCAAGGCCGCCGATGAGGCGCGGGTGGCGCAGCTTGACGCGCTGATCGCCGCCGCCACCCCGGCCGGCGCGCCGGCGCAGCGCGCCGAAGCGCTGGCCTGGCGCGGCATGCTGCTGATGACCAAGGCCGGCATTGTCCGGGGGCTGACCGGCCTGCGCCTCGTCACCGAAGCCCGCACCGCCTTTGAAGCCGCGATGGCGATCGATCCGCGCGTCGGCGAGGGGCTGGCGCCGCGCCAGCTCGGCACGCTCTATTGGCAGGTGCCGGGGGCGCCGATCGCTTTCGGCAGCCGCAAGAAGGCGCAGGCGCTGCTGCAACAGGCGCTGGCGATCGAACCGCGCGCGCTTGCCAACAATCTCGCCATGGCGGATTTCCTCGTCGAGACGAAGCGCTTCGCCGAGGCGGAAAGCTTTCTGCTTGCCGCGCTGCGCGCCCCCGTCCGCCCCGGCGCCGCCGATGCCGGCCTGCGCGCCGAAGCCCAGGCGCAGTTGCGCAACGTCCGCGCCCGGCTCGGCCGCAACAGCAGCAGCGCTGACATTGCCGGCAGTCGCTGATCTTTCCGGCGCGCGCGTGCTGGTCACCGGCGCCGGCGGCTTCGTCGGGTCGGCGGTGGTCCGCGCGGCGCTCGGCGAAGGCGCCGCGGTGCGCGCGCTGGTCCGCGCCGGCAGCGCCCGCGGCAATATCGAAGGCAGCGGCGCCGAACTGTTCGAAGGCGACATGCGCGACGCCGCCGCCATGGCACGCGCCTGCGACGGCATGGATTTCGTCTTCCATGTCGCCGCCGATTACCGGCTGTGGGCCCGCGATCCGGAGGCGATCGTGCGCACCAATGTCGAGGGCACCCGCGCCGTCATGGAAGCGGCCCGCGCCGCCAATGTCGGCCGCATCGTCTACACCAGCAGCGTCGCCACGCTGAAGCCGCGCACCGATGGCCAGGCCGTCGACGAAAGCGCGGCGCTTACGCCCGAGGCGGCGATCGGCGCCTACAAAAGATCGAAAGTGCTCGCCGAACGGCTGGTCGAAGCAATGGCGGCCGATGGCCTGCCGGTGACCATGGTCAATCCTTCGACGCCGATCGGCCCGCGCGACATCAAGCCGACACCGACCGGGCGGATCATCGTCGATGCGGCGCACGGCCGGATCCCGGCCTTTGTCGATACCGGCCTGAACCTCGTCCATGTCGAGGATGTCGCCGCGGGCCATATCGCTGCCGCCCGCCATGGCGCGATCGGCGAGCGCCATATCCTGGGCGGCAGCGATGTCTCGCTCAAGGA
>JAIXZK010000014.1 GCA_027489695.1 Sphingomonadales bacterium | reverse complement strand
GGCATCGGGTGCACTTCCACAAAAAGGCCCGGCCCCTCGCGCCGGGTTTCGCTGACCATGACGACGCTCGACCGGGGGGGATCGCAGCGCCCGAGGGGCCGGGTGGGGAGGAAAGAGCGCCGCCAGGGTCGAAGTGTCGGCACCCGCCGCGGCCGAGGGACATTTCGGCGGCGACGCGGTCAATGTGCGTCGGGCGCTCATTCCTTGTCAATCCAAAATGTGCATGGCGCGCCCAAAAAGATTTCGGGGTCGGCGCCGTCCCGGTCGGCGGCGCCCGCCGAGGCCCGTTGCATCGGTGCGCATAATGCACGGGGGCCGCGCTGCGGTTGCACGGGTCTCCGGCAATCGTTGCAGGGGTCTATCTATTTAAGATAGAACCATAACCATTCCCCAGGCGGCGCGGCGATTTTCAAGGGTTGCCGAGGGGCCGTTCAGGCGAGCGAGGCGGGTATGGGTTACATCATCTGGCTGGGCTGCGGGCTGGGCGCCGCGTACATCGCCAGCGAGAAGGGCCGGGGCGGCTGCCTGTGGCTGGCGCTCGGCCTGGTGTTCGGTCCGCTGGCGCTACTGGCGGCGGTGGCGATGTCGCCCGACGAGGCAACGGCCGACGAGCGCGATTACAGCAGCGGCCGCCGAATTCCCTGCCCGGCCTGCCGCGAATCGATCGATCCCGACGCGACGATCTGCCCGCACTGCCGATCGGAACTGACCCGCGGCTAGTCTTCCTTCGGCTTCCACTCTGCCGCAACATCGGCGAGCATGTTGCCAAGCTCGGCCCGCATGGTCTGTTTCTGCAGCATCTGGCGCAGGAACCCGCCGGGGTTGAACGGATCCACGAACAATAGCTCGGACGGGCTGCAATCGAGCGCGTCGGAGAGCTTCTCGATGGTGTCCTGGGTGTAGGATATCTGCCCGCGTTCGAGGCGGCCGATCGTCGAATGCTTCATGCCGACGCGCGCGGCCAGCTCTTCCTGGCTCAGCTGTCGGAACAGCCGCCATTGCTTGACCATCGTCGGCTCGAAAGCGGCGTGCAGGGTGACCGGGCGTGGCATGCCCAAAGGATGCGACAGCCGCGATTTTGCCGCGAGCGCCGCCGGCGCACAAAGGGGCTTGCAATCTGTTGGGCGCCTGACGCACAAGGACGCGATGTTGCTCACGGATTACCTCTCCCAGCACAAGCTGAGCGATGCGGCGTTCGGCGCGCGCGTCGGCCGTGGCAGCCATTCGATCAACCGCATCAAGCGCGGCAAGACCATCCCGAGCCTGGTGCTGGCACTAGCGATCGAGGATGAAACCGGCGGACAGGTGACGGTTCGCGATATCGCCGCGGTGATCGACCCGGCGTTGATCGAAGGGACGGCCTGACGCCATGGCAGCCGGGGGGCGGGAAACTCGATCACGGGCCAAAACTCCGGCGGCGGACGATGGCGACGGCTCTGCCTTCGGCGACGATGGTGCGACAGAGGGAAAGCGGCTGATCGTTTCCCCCGAATCGGCCGGCGCCGATCTGGCCCGCTTCCTTCGCGTCCAGTGCATTCACCGGCGGGAGCCGACGCTGCAGCAGCTGGCCGGGCTTTCCGGCGTGAAGCTGAAACGGCTGCGGCGATTCCTCGAGAACGATCCGGCCGAGCGGCGATCCCCCAGCCTGGCCGAGGCGCTGTCGATCTGGGCGGTGCTGCAGGCGCCGGCGGCCAATGCCTCGCTGGGCCGCATCGGCCTGGTCGCCGAGGCCGACGAGGCCGAGGGCGAGCGATTGACCCATGCCACCGCCGACCTGTTCGAAGCCGGCGCCGTGCTCGCGCGAATCGCCGCCGATGGCGTTGTCGACCAGGACGAAGCCGATGATGCCGACCGCGCCGCCGATGCGGTGATCGCCCGCGCGCTGGTGTTCAAGGCGGGCGCGCGGCGGGCCCGGGCCAGATGAGCAATCGCCTCATCAACCTTGCCAAGACAGCCAAGCTGGCGATCGGCCGCGACGGCGCGGTGCGGCGCATGTTTCCGTCCGAACGATCGGTGCTGCGCGAGCTGGCCGACGATGCCCGCGATGCCGATGGCGGGCGATCCCGCCTGGGCGCCGCGGCGATCGCCGACCTGACCGGGCTTTCGGTGCGCGCCGTGCGCTATGCCATCGCGGCGCTGGTGCGATCGGGGCATGTCAGCCGGCAGGTGACGCAGAACGGCATGACGGCGATCACGACGGTGCACCCGGTGCGGCTGGCCGGCCCGGCCGGGCCATTGTTCGGCGAAGGCGAGATGCAGGCCGATCCGCCGCGGCCGGCGACGGCCACCGCGCCGACCGAGCCGCCGCCGGCGCCGGATCTCGGCGACGAACGAACGCAGGTCTACGATGCCTGGAACGCAATGGCGGCGCGGGCCGGGCTGCCGGGCACGGTGACGCCCGACGCGGCACGCGATGCCGCCGTCGACCAGGCGCTGGCGGAATTCAAGCTGTGGCGGGTGCTGACCGGCATTCGGCGCGTTCACGAATCGGACTTCCTGTGTGGCCGTCGCCATCCCGGACAGAGCGATTGGCGGGCGTCGTTCGACTGGTTCTTCACCGTCAGGCGCCACGAGGGCCTGAAGCGGCTGAAGCAGTTGCTGGAAGGCAATTGGTTCGCCGATGGCCCGATCCCGGTGGAGCCGCCGCCGGAGCCGATGCCGACGGCGCCGCCGCGGGTGGCACCGCCCGGCGAGCTGGCCGGCTTTGTAGCGCGGGTGCGGGCGCGGGTCGGCGAGAAGACCTTCGACGCCTTTGCCGGCGACATCGTCTGGTCCCGCGACGGCGCCGACCTGATCGGCCAGGCGCGAACCCGGTTCCAGGCCGATTATGTGCAGACCAATTTCCTCGAGCTGATCCGATCGGAAGCCCGCGCGCGGCTGGGCGTGGCGACGGTGCGCATCATCCACGAACGCGAGAAGGTGATGGC
>JAIXZK010000030.1 GCA_027489695.1 Sphingomonadales bacterium | reverse complement strand
TCCGAACTCGAAGCGATGGCGCTGGCGCTGGCGGCGAAACAGGGCCGGCGTGCGGTTCCCGAAGCGCGGCCGGAAGTCGGCGGCTATTTCCGCTCCGATCATTTCAGCCTGGCGCGGGTCGGGGTGCCGATGCTCTCGGCGGGATCGGGCGGCGAGCTGGTCGGCATGCCGGCGGGCAGCTTCGCCGCGGCGGCGCGGGATTATGGCAAGGCGCGCTATCACCAGCCGTCCGACGAATATGACGCGACCTGGGACTGGTCGGGGGCGGTCGCCGACCTCGAACTCTACCGCGACCTCACGCTCGATCTGGCGCGTTCCACGGCCTGGCCGAACTGGCTGCCCAATGCCGAATTCCGCGCGCTCCGTGACAACTCTAGATCTCGCGCGCTACGCGACAACTCTCGATCTCGCGCGCTACGCGACGCGGGCCGCACCGGAGCTTCGAAATGACCGCCCGTCAGCCGCCCGAATGGGCCCGCCACGCCGCCACCTGGACGGCTTTCCCGAGCGCCGCCGACCTGTGGGAGGATGATCTGGCCCCGGCGCAGGAAGAAGTCGCCGCCATGGTGCGCGCCATTGCCGCCGGGGAACGGGTCGAGTTGCTGGTGGCGACGCCCGAGGCCCGGGCGCGGGCGGAAGAACTGCTCGCCGGCTGCGACGTGCGGATCCATGATTATGGCTTCGGCGACATCTGGCTGCGCGACACCGGGCCGTTGTTCCTGGCGTCGTCGGTGGGCGCCGCGGCTGCGTCGTTCCGCTTCAACGGCTGGGGCGGCAAATATGATCTGCCCGGCGATGCCGGGGTGGCGGCATTTGTGGCCGGCGCTGCCGGCGTGCCACTGGCCCGCCATGGCTGGGTGCTGGAGGGCGGCGCCATCGATGTCGATGGCACGGGACTCGCGGTGACCACCGAGCAATGCCTTTTGAACCCCAATCGCAATCCGAAGATGGACCGCGCCGAAGTCGAATCGCACCTGCGTCGCGATCTCGGGCTGGATCGCGTGCTGTGGCTGGGCGAGGGGCTGCTGAACGACCACACCGACGGCCATGTCGACAATCTGGCGCGCTTCGTGGCGCCGGGCGTGCTGGCGCTGCCGGTGCCGGCGGCGGATGATCCCAATCGCGACGCGCTCGAGGATGCGCATGAACGGGCGCGCGAGTTCGGGGTCGATGTCGTCGGCATCCCCTCGCCGGGGCGGGTGCTGCGCGATGGCGAGATCATCCCGGCCAGCCACATGAACTTCTACATCGCCAACAGCGTCGTCATCGTGCCGCTCTATGGCGCGGCGTCGGATGACGCGGCGGTCAAGGCGATCGGTGCGCTGTTCCCCGGCCGGGATTGCATCGGGCTGCGCGCCGACCATATCCTCACCGGCGGCGGCAGCTTCCACTGCATCACCCAGCAGCAGCCGGCCTGAGCGTCCCTCCCCCTTGTGGGGAGGGCGACTCGCGAAGCGAGCGGGGTGGGGGTCCCACCCGCGGAATCCGGAGAAAGCCATGCCTCGCACCATCACTGTCGCCGGCCTGCAACTGGCATTCACCGGCCAGCGTGATGCCGACATCGCCCATACCGCTGCGGCGGTGCGCGCGGCGGCCGCGCAGGGCGCGCAGGTGATCCTGCCGCCCGAGCTGTTCGAAGGCCATTATTTCTGCCGGCACGAGGACGAGAGCCTGTTCGCGACCGCCCTGCCGCTGCACGAACATCCGGCGGTGGCGACGATGCGCGAAGTCGCGCTCGAGACGAAAACCTACATTCCGACCAGCTTTTTCGAGCGCGACGGCCATCATCACTACAACAGCTTGGCCATGATCGACGATGGCGGCAACATCATGGGCGTCTATCGCAAGAGCCATATTCCCGATGGCCCGGGCTATGAGGAGAAATTCTATTTCCGCCCCGGCAATACCGGATTCAAGGTGTGGCCGACGAAGCATGGCGTCATCGGTGTCGGCATCTGCTGGGACCAATGGTACCCGGAAACCGCCCGCCACATGATGCTGCAGGGGGCCGAAGTGCTGATGTTCCCGACCGCCATCGGCAGCGAGCCGCACGATCCGAACCTCGATACCCGCCGCATGTGGCGCCGCGCCATGCAGGGCCATGCCGTGTCGAACGTCGTGCCGGTGGTGGCGTGCAACCGCGTTGGCATGGAAGAAGCCGGCACCCCGCACGAGCAGGATTTCTACGGCACCAGCTTCATCGCCGACGAGCGCGGTGACATCCAGGCCGAACGCGACGACCGCGAGGAGGGGGCGGTGGTCGCGACCTTCGACCTCGACCGCGTGGCGAAGCACCGCGCCGCCTTCGGCTTCTTCCGCGATCGCCGGCCGGAACTCTACGCCCGGCTGGCGCAGGATATCTGAGCGCTAGAGCGCTTTCCGACCAACTTGGGTCATCGGCACGGCGGCGATTCTGGTTCAGGGCAAGGAGTGAGGCGGGCGCGATGCCTTGTGCATCGCAACCAACGAACGACGCTGCCCTGAACGAAAAGCGCCCCGCCCCGAAGGGGTCGCCCGCAGGGCGATGACGGTGATCCAAGTTGGTCGGAAAGCGCTCTAGGCGGTGGGCTGCCGGCGAAAGGGTTGCCGCTCCGCATAGGAAAGGCTTTTCCACAGCCATTCGATCGGCCCGGTGGCAAAGGCCTTCAGCCAGAGATTGGCGCCGACGATCTGCACGGCGATGACGGCGCAGGCGATGCCGAACAATTGCCCGAACGCCAGCTGCCCCCACAGGCCGAGGAACGGTCCGCCGAACAGCAGCACGCCGGCCAGCGAGGCCCCCATATAGGTCGACAGCGGCAGCTTGCCGTTGGCGACAAAGGGCTTGAGCAGCGCCCGGCCGGCATCGCTGCTCAGCGCCAGGCTGACGGCGGCGATATGGCCGATGACGAGCGGCAGGCGGGCGAGGCTGAAGGTCACCATGCCGATATCGGGCAGCGCCTCGAAGCGCAGCTGCGCCAGCGTCGCCGGCACGCGCAGCGCCAGGCCGATGCCATAGCCGGCCAGCAGCAGCAGCAGATAGGTGCGGCGGCGCGCCTGGCCCTGGATGACGCCCCATTTGTACAGCGCCATGCCGATGAGCATCGTGCCAAAGGCTTCGATGATGTTTTCCCAATAGATGCCGACTTGCGTGAACTGGACGATAACCCACAGCGTCTGTTGATTGTGCACATAGGTTGCGAGCGGGCCGAGGGTGCGCGTGCCTTCGGCGGCAAGCGCTTCGGGATTGGGCCCGCGCGCCTCCGCCTTCGCTTCGGCCCATTCTGTCAGAACCGCCTTGTCGCCCGCCGCCGGCACTGCCCCATCGGCGAGGCGGGCGCTGGCGGCGCTGGCCGCTTCGAACAGCGCGACGCGTTCGCCATATTCGGCGACATTCGGCATCAGCAGGCCGAAATTGACGACAAGACCCAGCGCCAGCAGCGCGCGCGGTGCCAGCCGCCGGAACGGGAAGATCAGCAGCGCCGCGGTGCCATAGCTGAACAATATGTCGCCCGGCCACAGCAGGATGACGCCATGGGCGACGCCGAACACCATCAGCCACAGGTTGCGGCGCATATGGAGATCGGCGACCGCCACCGGGCCATCGGGGGCCATGGCGGTGCGCGCCATGATCAGCACGCCGGCACCGAATAGCAGTTCCAGCAGGCCGCGCTGCGTGCCATCGAGCAGCCGGTTCACCCACCAGGCGGCCTGGTCGAGGCCGGTCCAGCGCAGCCGGTTGGGGAAATATTCGGGATCGGAAAAATCCCCCATATAGGGGATGTTCATGAACAGGATGAACAGGATGGCGATGCCGCGCAGCACATCGAGCTGAACGATGCGTTCGCTGCCGTCGATGCGCGTGACGCTCATCCCTGCCCACCCTCGATCATTGCCGCCGCAAAGACACTCTCGAACATCTCCGCCGTCAACCGCCCGGTGTTGGTGTTGTAGCGGCTGCAATGATAGCTATCGATCAGCACCGGGCCGCGGTGCAGGCGGTGAACATTGCCATGGCCGAACGGGTGTTTCGGCAATTTGCCGCCCAATGCCTTGACCACCGACTGATGCGCGATCTGGCCGAGCGCGATCACGACTTTCAGATTGGGCAGGCTTTCCAGTCGCTCGACCAGGAACGGCCGGCAGGCGTGGATTTCGGTCGGCTCGGGCTTGTTCTGCGGCGGCACGCAGCGCACGGCGTTGCTGATGAAGGCGCCGCGCAGGCTGAGGCCATCATCGGCGCGGGCGTCATAGCTGCCTTCGGAAAAACCGAATTTCGCCAGCGTCTCGAACAGCAGGATCCCGGCCCAGTCGCCCGTGAAGGGCCGCCCGGTGCGATTGGCGCCCTGCATCCCCGGCGCCAGGCCGCAGATGGCGAGCCAGGCATCGGGATCGCCGAAGCCGGGAACGGGCGCATTCCACCATTCGGGGTGCAGGCCGCGCGCCTCGTCGCGGAACGCCACCAGCCGCGGGCAGATCGGGCAATCGCGCGGCGCGTCACCGGGTTGCGGACGATAGCCGGGCCAGGGGAGGATTTCACTTTCCATGCCCCGGCGTGTAGGCGCTGAGCCCGCGTGCAAACAACCATTCTCATCGCGCTGGGCTCGAACCGCCGCCACGGCCGCCATGGCCCGCCGGCGCGGGTGGTGGCGGCGGCGATCGAGGCGTTGGCCGCGGCCGGCCTCGAAGTGGTCAGGGTCTCGCCGATCCTCGCGACGGCGCCGCTCGGGCCGGGGTCGCGGCATTATGCCAATGCGGTGGCGGCGGTGGCGAGCGACCTCGCGCTGCCCGCCGTGCTGGCGCTGCTGCAGCGCATCGAGCGGCATTTCGGCCGCCGCCGCGGCCGCCGCTGGGGCGACCGGGTGCTCGATCTCGATATCCTCGGCGCTGGCGCGGCGGTGTGGCGACAGGGCAAGCTCCAGGTGCCGCACCCGCGGCTGGCGGAGCGTCGCTTCGTGCTCGATCCGCTGGTCACCGTGGCGCCGGGCTGGCGCCACCCGCAACTGCACCTGACCGTGCGGCAATTGCGGGCGCGTGCCCTGCGACCGAACGCAGCATCGGTTGCCAGCCGCCGCAAAGGACCGTAAGGCGCGCGTCCACATCATCCGATGTGCGGGCCCATAGCTCAATCGGTAGAGCGCGCGCCTTTTAAGCGCTAGGTCGCGGGTTCGAATCCCGCTGGGCCCACCACTTCCAGGCAATTGCAGCGAACCCGCGAGCCGATGTTGACGGCCCGCTGTCGCGGTCCTTGGGGTTCGAATCCCGCTGGGCCCACCATTTCCAGGCAATTGCAGCGGTTACGCACTCCGCCGCACGCGATTGCGGCCGTCCTGCTTGGCGCGATACATCGCGCGATCGGCGCGGTGGATGGCTTCGTCGACGCCGATCTCCGCGCCGCCGGCAACGCCGATGCTGACGGTGACAGACAGGTCGCGACCATCGATGATGGCAACCGGTTTCGCGGCGATGGCCTGCCGCAGCGCATCGGCCAGTCGCAGCGCCGCATGCTCGTCGGCCGCGGCGATCCAGATGGCGAACTCCTCCCCGCCGATGCGGCCGACCAGCGCCGCCGGCCCGGCGCCGGCGATCAGCATCCCGCAGACATGGCGCAGCGCCGCATCGCCGGCGGCATGGCCGAAGGCGTCGTTGATCCCCTTGAAGTGATCGACATCGACGACGAGGAACCAGCCCGGTGCTGCCTCGCGGCGCAGCGCCACTTCGGCATTGAAGGCGGCGCGGTTCCAGGCCCCGGTCAATTGGTCGATATCGACCAGCCGCTGCAGTTCGGCATTGGCGGCGGCGAGATTCGCGTGCAGCGCCGCGATGCGTTCAGCCTGGCTGGCAAGCGCATAGGTGATCGGCGCGGAGATCAGCACCGGCAGCAGCCCGCCGATCACCCACCAGGCCAAGGGCACTTCCAGCCCGGGCACCTGCGAGCCTGCCGCCAGCACCGCAAGGGTGATGGCGACCGACAGGCCGGCCGAAATGGCAACCTTGGCGAAACGGTTCATTGCGCCACTTTACCGAAACCGGCGGCCCTGTCGCCTGCCATTTCGGCGCCATCCGCGCGGCCTAGAGCCGCGCCTGCATGTAGACGACATCGAGCCAGCGCTCGAACTTCCAGCCGACATCGCGCAGCCGCCCGACCTCGGTGAAGCCAAGCGCCGTGTGCAGGCCGACCGAAGCCGGCTCGCCGCCGCCGATCACCGCGATCATCTGGCGGAAACCACACCCGCGTGCCGCATCGAGCAGCGCCGACAGCAGCAGCCGGCCAAGCCCGCGCCCGCGGGCATCGTGGCGGATATAGATGCTGTCCTCGGCGGTGCGGGCATAGGCGGCGCGCGGCCGGATCTGCGTCGCATAGGCATAGCCGAGCAGCTCGCCGTCCGCTTCGGCGACGAGGAAGGGCCAGCCGGCGGCGTGGACCTCGGTGATCTTCGCGGCGTGCACGGCGGCGTCCGGTGCCACCGTATCGAAGCTGGCGGTGCCACGGGCGACATGCCAGGCATAGATGGCGGCAATGGCATCGGCGTCGGCGGCGGTGGCGGGGCGAAGCATCATGACGGCATGCTGGCCTTTTTCGGGACAGCTGCGCAAGATTTGTCGGTACGGTCCCGGCGTCGATTGCGCCGGGCGGGGCACAGGGGGACGCAATGCCGCTCGAAGACTATGCGCTCGGCGATTTCAGCGGCGGCGGCTATACCCGCCCGGTCTATCGGCGGGGAAGCGGCCCCGCGGTCATCGTCATCCACGAAGTGCCGGGCCTGCATCCGCTGGTCGTCGATTTCGCCGATCGGCTGGTGGCGGCGGGGATGACGGTGTTCCTGCCCAGCCTGTTCGGCACGCCGGGCAAGCCGGCAACCAAGGGCTATGCCCTGCAGACCATCATCCTCAACATCTGCATCCGCCGCGAATTCAACGTCTGGAAGGACGGCAAGTCGAGCCCGATCGTCGACTGGCTGCGGGCGCTGGCGCGGCATGCCCATGAACAATGCGGCGGGCCCGGCGTCGGCGCCATCGGCATGTGCTTCACCGGCGGCTTCGCGCTGGCGATGATGACGGAGCCTTCGGTGGTGGCGCCGGTGCTTTCGCAGCCGTCGATGCCGGCGCTGGGCGGCGGAAAGGGCAGCATCGACGCCAGCCCGGCCGAGATCGCCTGCGCGCGGCGGCGCTTCGAAGCGGAGGACCTGACCCTGCTCGGCCTGCGCTACCGGTCGGACAAGCTGGTTCCGGACGCGCGTTTCGAGCGGCTGCGCGCCGAATTCGGCGATCGTTTCGAGGCGATAGAGCTCGACGATGCCGATGCCCGGCCGGATACCGGTCTCGCGCCGCATTCGGTGCTGACCATCCATCTGCCCGACAGCGGGCCGGGCAAGGCAGCGGAAGTCCGCACCATCGCCTTCTTCCGGCAGCGGCTGGGCCTGTAGCGCGCGGCTCTGATCCCTCTTCGCGGCGGCGCTTGGCTGGGCTAGGGGCGGCTGTCCCTTGTCCTGGAGTTGACCCGTGATCCGTTTGCTTGGCCTTGCCGCACTGCTGGCTGCTGCCCCCGCCCTCGCCGTCGTGCCGGCGCCGCCCAAGGACGCCATCGTGCTGGCCAGTGGCACCCAGGTCATCGATACCGCCGTTGGCAGCGGCGACGTTGCCTATCCGGGCAAGCTGGTCGCCGTGCATTATACCGGCTGGCTTTATGAAAATGGCGGCAAGGGCAAGAAATTCGATTCCTCGCGCGATCGCGCCGAGCCGTTCGATTTCCCGCTGGGGGCCGGCCAGGTCATCCAGGGCTGGGATGAAGGCGTTGCCGGCATGAAGGTCGGCGGCAAGCGCACGCTGATCATCCCGCCCCAGGCCGGCTATGGCGACAATGGCGCCGGTGCCGATATCCCGCCGGGCGCGACGCTGATCTTCGAAGTCGAACTGGTCGCGGTCCGCTAGCCGCCGGTTGCCCTCGAAAAGGCCAGCCGCCGATGCCGAACGATGCCGTCGATGCGACCACCATCCCACCGGGTGACAGCATGACGGTGCTCGTGCTGCAGGGCGGCGGCGCGCTTGGCAGCTATCAGGCCGGGGTGTTCGAGGCGCTGGAGGCCGCGGCGCTCTGCCCGAAATGGGTGGCGGGCATCTCGATCGGCGCGATCAATGCCGCGCTGATCGCCGGCAATCCGCCGGAGCGCCGTGTCGCCCGGCTGCGCGAATTCTGGGAAACGGTAACGTCGGGGTTCACCGCGGCACCGCTCGCCGAAAGCGACGGGTTGCGCAGCGGCTTCACCCAGATGGCCGCGGCCTGGACGATGGCCAGCGGCGCGCCGGGCTTTTTCCGCCCGCTATGGCCGCCGGTGGTGCCCTGGCTGGGCGGGCCGATCGCCTGGTACGATACGTCGCCGCTGCGCGACACGCTGGCGCGGCTGGTCGACTGGGATCTCGTCAACAACGGCCCGGTCCGCCTGTCGGTCGGCGCCGTCAATGTCACCACCGGCAATTTCCGCTATTTCGACAGCAGCATCGAACGGCTCGGGCCTGAACATGTCATGGCCTCGGGCGCGCTGCCGCCGGGCTTTCCGCCGGTGGAAATCGACGGCTG
>JAIXZK010000332.1 GCA_027489695.1 Sphingomonadales bacterium | reverse complement strand
GCGCAGTTTGCCGAGCTGGAAACGTTGGGCGAATTGACCCAGATCGCGTGGAAGCACGATATCCAGACCATGATCGAGGGCCCCGGCCATGTGCCGATGCAGCTGATCAAGGAAAACATGGACAAGCAGCTGCGCGAATGTGGCGAAGCGCCGTTCTATACCCTGGGGCCGCTTACTACTGACATTGCACCGGGTTATGACCACATCACCAGCGCGATCGGTGCAGCTATGATCGGTTGGTACGGCACGGCGATGCTGTGTTATGTCACGCCGAAGGAGCACCTCGGCCTGCCCGACCGCGACGATGTGAAGACGGGCGTGATCACCTACAAGCTCGCCGCCCACGCCGCCGACCTCGCCAAGGGCCATCCGGCGGCGCAGCTGCGCGACGACGCGCTGAGCCGCGCCCGCTTCGATTTCCGCTGGCGCGACCAGTTCAACCTGTCGCTCGACCCCGAGACGGCGCTCAAGTTCCACGATGAGACGCTGCCGGCCGAAGGCGCCAAGGTCGCGCATTTCTGCTCGATGTGCGGGCCGAAATTCTGCTCGATGAAGATCACCCAGGATGTGCGGGACTATGCGGCGAAGCAGAACAGCACCGAAATGCTGGAAGCGGGGATGGCGGAAAAGAGTGCGGAGTTCCGGGCCAAGGGCGGGGAGATTTATCTGCCGGCGGCGGAGTAAAAAGGAGGCCCCCGGCGGGCAGGGCCTGAGACCCTGCACCCACTTTCGGCGGCGCAGCCGCAACCCTCAACCGTCCTCCCACCCACGATGAATGGCGAACCTCCCGCCTTAATCGCAGCGAACCGAGAGTGAGGAGGGAGGTAGCGGCACGCCATCAAAGGAACAATAATGCCTCCGGCGGGGAGGGCTGGGCCCCTGCACCCCCCCTATATTGAAAGGGCTCTCACTTTTCCAAAGAAGTCTCTTGCTCAATACAAAAATCTAGCTTCAAAAAAGCAAAAAAGCCGCAAAAAAAGATTTGCAGACCTGCAGGGAAAATCTTATTATCTAGGCGAGAATTCCCTATTGCGCGCGTAGATAACCTAAGACCTCAGCAGGATGTGAGATCACCCAATCTGCTGCTGCCGCATTGTGGCACTGGCAAGCAGCTATAAGCCCCACAGCCGATGATTGGGCTTCAGCAGACGGATACTTAGACAACTGCACAGCTATACGAGACCATTGTTTTTGGGTTCTTCCTGGTATCACCCAAGCCCAACTCTGCCCAAACCAGACACCTGCCGCAGTACCCGCCGCTACCCACGGACAGTAGTCTCGCATTGGTTGCTGATCAATCCGATAGGTTGCATCGCCGTGTACGCACCAGCGTACGTCTTCGATACTTTGCGCTCCTGCACTAGCCGCATGGAGGCCAAGAACCAACACGATGGAATTCTTCCACACGGCCAACCTCCAACCAAGATCGGACGCTAGTATAATTGACTTCCAAATGCTGTCAAAGTGAAAAGTGAGTTCCGGGGACACTATACTTAACTCCCCCTCTCCCGCCTGCGGGAAAGGCGAGACGCGCGCCAGCGCAGAGCCTGCCCCGGCGAAGGCCGCGAAATCCGGGGACAGTATACTTAATTCCTCAACCGCGCCTGCCACAAAGCGATCGTAACGTCCCCCATTCGGCGAACGCTTCAAATCCGCCGCATGCCACATTGCCTCCCGGCGCGGCCCGTGCCAGCTTCGCACCAGCCAGTCGCCACGAAAGCCCGCCGCATGAGCACCATCCTCGCCAGCGTCCACGGCCGCATCAACGATCTCGACAGCCATTTGCAGGTCGCGGTGTCGCAATGGGGCGAGGTATTCGGCGAACAGACCGCGCGCATGGGCGAAATGTTCATCGGCAACAAGTTCTTCGACGATACCGACGAGCCGCCGCGCGACCAGAAATCGATCTGGCACAAGAAGGGCTCGGCAGCACCCGGCGCCTCGACCGTCGCGGGCCGGCTGGCGACGATGGACATGATGGGCATCGACCGGCAGTTGATCTTCCCGCAGGTGGTGCTGGCGATCCCGGCCTGGTCAGATGCGCCCAATGCCGGCGCCGTGTTGCGCGAATATAATGACGCCGTGCTGCATTGGACCCGGGCCGGCCAGGGCCGCCTGCGCCCAACGGCGCTGCTCAACATGACCAGCATCGGCGGCGCCATCGCCGAAGCCGAACGCGTCATCGCCGGCGGTGCCCGCGCCGTGTTCATCCAGGATGGCGTGGCGCCGGGCGGCTTTTCCCCGGCGGCGCCGGAAGTCGATCCGCTCTGGGCGCTGCTCGCCGCGGCGCGCGTGCCGGTCACCTTCCACATCGGCGGCCAGCAAGGCTTTTTCGGCAGCGATGTCTGGCAGAACGCCGATCTGCTCAAGCCCGGCAGCTTTTCGACGGGAGAGCCGGTCGGCCCGCACATGCTGGCCACCATGCATCTGTCGGTGCAGAATTATCTCACCTGCATGATCTTCGGCGGGGTTTTCGAGCGCCACCCCGATCTGCGCGTCGGCATCATCGAACTGGGTGCCACCTGGGTCGGGCCGTTCGTCGACTTTCTCGAACACCGGATGGACATTTCCGGCCGCGTCCGCAGCGCCCTCAGCCGTCGCCCGGCGCAGATCTTCATCGACCAGATCCGCGTCACGCCGTTCTTTTTCGAAAAGTCCGCGCGCCAGATCGAGCGTTACGGCATGCCCGAAGTATACGCCTTTTCGACCGATTTTCCGCACCCGGAAGGTGGCACCGACCCCATCGGCATCATGGCTGCCGATATCGCACCGCTCGGTGACAAGGCCATGGAAGGCTTTTTCGTCGGCAATGCCGAGCTGCTGCTGCCGGCTTAGAATTGCGGTAATGTTTGGGCCCGCGGGATCGGGAACGAATTCCGGCCGTGTTTTGCATCGGTCTGCGGCGCGGACGTACCGCCGCAATGAAGCCGCGCTCAGGAAAAGGCGTGCACGTGCGGGGTTCCCGCCAGAAAGCAGCCATAGGGCACGGTGCGGCCGGGTTGTGACGCCTCCAATTCGCGGAACGCCGTTTCGATGGCGGTCTCGTCATCGCGCTGGGGCTCAGGGTCGCTTTCGCTTTCATAGGCGAGCGCGCTGCGGGTCCAGAAGCCCGCCTGCCAGCGGGCAATGATGGCGTGGATCAGCTCATAATCCTCGCGATAGTTTCCCTCGGCTTCGGCGGGATCGCTCGCAAATTCGGGGCCGAAGCTCGCCGCCAGTCCCTCGAAAACCTTCTTCACCGTCGCCGTGTCGCAGTTCGGCTGGCTGATGATCCACCGCAATGGCTCGCGGCCATAATCCCAGTTCCAGGTTGACGCAGCGTCGTGCCATTCATCGGGGGTCGCCGCGATCAGTCGATCAGCATACCAGGTGAAGCGGCCGTCCTGGACACCCCAATACTCCGCCACCTTCGCCCAGGACAGCAGCCGCTCCGCCGGGTCGGCCATCGCTCGCCGACGCTCGGCCTCTTCGCGCTGGGCAACGATCTTGTCCTCTCGCGCCTGCGCGCGCTGGCGACCTTCCGCCATCTTTCTGGCATGGCCGCGCGGGTAGCGCGCGAAGGCGGCGACCTTGCCGTCCTTGGCGGTAAAGCCGATCTCATCGGCCACATCGGCGTCGACGCGCGTCAGATAGCGCGTCACGCCATATTTTTCCGAAAGTGGATGGGGAAACACCGCGGCATCCGGTCGCCGCCGCAGCGCCTCCTCAATCGCCTGGCCACTGAAAATCCCGTCGACGTTCGCTTCCGGGCCGATGAACGGGCTGAAATCGATCGACTCGACAATGCCGGAACCACAGAAAAACCGGATTGGCCAATTATCGTCGTTGACGAAGGCTCGGCCCATATTGCGGTATTTGTCGAACGGCGCGATCGCTGCCACAGCCTCCTCGCGCGTGATACCGGCGCGCAGCGTCAGTACGACGTGCGGCACGCGGTGGACGCCGCCCAGCTTGTCGCGTACCTCAAAACAGCCATCGCCCGAATTGCCACGGCCAAACAAGCGCTCCAGCATTTCGCGTCTCCCCGGCAACGCCGGGACAAATGGCTAGCAAATGCAATTGCCTCAGGCAATTTCAGATGCCGAGATTGCACGACAAAGCGGCAAACACGCCAAAACTCAGGGGACAATCCACCGAAACTGCTCCCGCACTCGCGCTGCCATGCCCTCCACCCGCGCTTCCACCTCGAGTTCGGTATCGATGATTTTCAGCCAGACCGCAGCGTCTGCGGCGGCATCGTCCGGACGAGATCGCAATGGCGAACGTTCGTGCGCGGGATGCCATGGGCCTTGGCGACCGTCCCCGAAGGAGCCGCCGCGCTCGAGAAGAACACCCTAACCCGCTCGCGCAAGGGCGCGAGTCGCCTCTCCCGCAGGGGGGAGAGGGGGGCTTGTGGAGCAGGCGGTCGCTGGCGGGTTCAAGTCGTATCGCGCCGCAGCCCCTCTCCCGAAGCCAAGAGAGGCGAGAGACGCGCCTCTTCGGCGCGGCCTGAGGGTGTCTTCTTCCTTCCGCCGGGCGCCCGAACGCCCTTACCCCTATTGCACCGTATCCGTCACCAGCTCGCGCTCGGTCCAGGGTTCCGGCTCGGCATCCTCCCATTGGGTGATGCGCAGGGTCTTCTCGGCGGCTTCGGCGGCGGCGATGACATGGTCGACGCCATCGACGGTGATGGCATATTGCCCGTCCTCGGTGTGCTCGATGAAGCCCTTCTTGCGCAGATACCAGGCGTGGAATTCGAAACTCTCGTCCGAACACTCGAGATTCCGCAGGATGTCATAGGTGCCGACACCGGGCGAGCGGGCGCATTCGCGGCGCCGACGATACAGGTACAGCAGGATGTTGGCGTGCATGCTGGCGTCGTTGACGGCGGCCATGGTCTCGGCACGGCGCGCCGTTCGCTGGGCAAAGCTGTAGCCGGTGCGACGCGCGTAGAGCGCATCGTACCGCGAGCGCTTTTCCGGCTTGCGGAGCAGGCTATAGGCTTCGGTGATGCTGGTGAAGCGCTGCGGATCGGCGGTTTCGGGGTGATCCGGGTGGTACATCTTCGCCAGGTAGCGATAGGCCATCTCCAGGGCGCGCGCGCTGCATTGGGGGTCAACCTTCAGAACGCCGTAATAGTCGATAAACGGCTGACCGTCGTCCATTCCAAGCCCCCCCGCGACCCCGCGACAGCGCCGGGTCGCTGCCCGGCGTCATGCATTGGTCATATGCATCGATCGCGGTGAATTTGTCAAAGATGAAAGCATTTGTTCATTAAGGAAGTGGCACTGCGTCGCACGCATGTCACACGGCATGGGAAGGCGCCTCCGGCCCCGGGCCGGCGCTTCACCATCAAGCAGGAGGTAGCAGAGCGGGCCTAGCCGCCGGTCCGCCGCGCCGCGCTATAGCCGGCCGGCAGCAGCGTGATCTCGACGATCTCCGGCGGCACGCCCCAGCGGATCGGCAGCGCCGTGGTGCCCAGCCCCGAGGAGACGATCATCAACTGGCCGCGGTAGAAGAAACTGCCGCGCAGATGCCCGGCCAGATAATCGCCGACCAGCATGCGCGTCAGCTTCGGCAGCAGCACCTGGCCACCATGGGTATGGCCGGCAAGCAGCAGTTCCGATCGCTGCGGCAGCCATTCGAACAATTCCGGGCGGTGGCTGAGCACGATCACCGGCCGCTCGCTCTTTTCGGCGCGGACCAGGCGGCGCATCTGCTCCACCGGCTGGCGCGGCCCGCCGATATCATCGGCACCAACAAGCACCAGCGGGCCGATATCGGCGCTTTCATTGTAGAGCAGCCGGATGGCGGTTTCCTGCATCGCCCAGCGCGTCTTTTCCGGACTGTCGTGATTGCCGACGACGGCAAACACCCCGAGCGGCGCCTTCAGATCGGTGAGCGGCGCGATCGCATCGCGGGTTTCGGCCAGCGACCAGTCATCGGGATTGCCGCTGATGTAATCGCCGGTCAGCACCACGACATCGGGACGCAGCCGGTTGATGGTGGCGACGACGCGCGACAGCCGCTCCGCCGACATGTCGCGCCCGGCATGGGTATCGGAAAGCTGCACCAGCTTCACCGGCCGGGTGAGGCCGGCCAGCGTCACCCGATAACGGGTGATCTCCGGCGGCTGCTGCGCCTGCCAGACACCGACGCCGAACAGGCCCGCGCCGGCAAGTAGAGCGAAGCCCAGCAAGATTAGAATGACGCGGCGCACCATGGCTGGCTAGCGCCGCCGCCATCCCGGCGCAATCAGCGATTTGTTTGCGCGCCTGCCGCCG
>JAIXZK010000321.1 GCA_027489695.1 Sphingomonadales bacterium | reverse complement strand
GGCGCGCTGGTCCGCGATGCCCGGGGCTGGGCCGATTATCTGCTCGCCGCGCGGCGGCGCTGGGCGGGGGCTTCGGAGGTGGTGTTCACCTCGCATGTCTGGCCGCGCTGGGGATCGGCGGAGATCGACCGATACCTGCTGCTGCACGCCCAGGCCTATGCCTTCGTGCACAATGAAAGCGTGCGGCTGATGAACAATGGCCTCGATGCCGTCGAGATCGGCGAGGCGATCCGCCTGCCCGAACCGCTGGCCCGCGCCTGGTTCAACCGGCCGAACTACGGCAGCCTGAAGTTCAACGCCCGGGCGGTCTATCAGCGCTATCTCGGCGCCTTCAATGGCGATCCGGTCAATCTCGATCCGCTGCCGCGCGGGGACGCGGCGACGCGCTATGTCGCGGCGATGGGCGGGGCGAGGAAGGTGCTGGCGGCGGCGCGCGCAGCGGCGGCCAGGGGCGACGATCGCTGGGCGGCGACGCTGCTCGGCCATCTGGTGCGGGCCGCGCCCGCCGATGCGGCGGCGAAGGAAGCCTTGGCACAGGTCTATGAGCAGCTCGCCTGGCGCGCCGAGGCCTCGCCGTGGCGGGATTTCTACCTCTCCGGCGCGCTCGAATTGCGCCGCGGCGTGCAGGTGGCGGTCAATCCCGGTTCGAACGCCATCGCCGCCAACCTGACCGTGGCGCAATTGCTCGACACGATGAGCGTGCGGGTGCTGCCGGAAAAGGCCGCCGGCAAGGGCTTTACCGTCGCGCTGGTGATCCCCGATGCTGGCGAGCGCCACCTCGTCACCATCGGCAATGGCGTGATGCTGCACGAAACCGGCGCCGCCGATGCTGCCGACGCGACGATGACCCTGCCGCGCCGGGCGCTGATCGGCCTGATCGGCGGCCAGGTGAAGGCGATCGACCTGATCGGTACGGGCACGCTGAAAGTGGATGGCGATCTCGCCGTATTGCAGCGCTTCACCGGCCTGTTCGAACGGCCGCGCGAGAATTTCCCGCTGGTGACGCCGGTGGCGACATTGCCGCAGGCGCCGGTCACGGCTGGACAAACGCCATGACAGGAGGCAAGATTACATAACGGTAATCAAACGTGACGAGGGTGGGATGCTGGCAATGCTTGCGGAACTGCTCGGCAGCGGCAGCGAGGTCCTGTGGCTGTTTGCCGTGCCGCGAACACCGCCGCGGCGCCATGTCACGATCCGGCAGGGCCGGCAGCTGGCCGTGGTGCCGCTGGCCAATTGACGCCGGCCGGCGCCGGCCATTGGTGCGGGCGGGTGACGAACTGCAGCGCCTTGACCGGATATTTCGCCCAGACTAGCGGCGCCAGCGCCAGCAGGCCATGGCGGCGCAGGGTGGCCAGCGCCTCGGCACTGATCCGCCGGCGGCTCGCAAAGCCCTGATTCGAAAGGCCGCCGTCGCGCAGGGTGACGATGGTCTCCGGGATCGGCCGGGCGGTCAGGCCCCGCTCATAGAAGCGCACCATCCAGTCGAAATCGGCGCCGATGCGGATGGCGGGATCGAAGCCGCCGATCGCTTCGAACACGCGGCGCCGGGCGTAGAAGCCGGGATGCGGCGGCATATGGGCGAGGCGCAGCATCCAGGGCGCGAACGGCCGCGACGGATAGGCGCGGATCAGCCGGCGCGGATCGGCGGCGGCAACGATGGCGACCCCGGCGGATACGGCATCGGCGCGCGAATCCTGCAGCGCGGCGCGGGCGATCAGGTGCAGGGCATCGGTGCGGCAGAAGAAATCATCGGCATTGAGGAAGCCGACAAGATCGCCCGTCGCCCGCGCCAGCGCCTTGTTCATCGCGTCGTACAGCCCCTTGTCGGGCTCCGAGACGAAGACATGGCCGGGCCGCGCCGTCGCCGCCACCACCGCGGCGGTGCCGTCCTGGCTGGCGCCATCGATGATCAGATGCTCGACATCGCCGAAGTCCTGCGCGGCGACCGAGGCGCAGGTATCGCCGATGGTGGCCGCGGCATTCCAGGCGACGGTGACGATGGTGATCTTCACCCGAGCCGCACGCCGTCATGCGCCTGGAAGGCGCGATAGGCGTCGGCGAGCCCCTCGCGCAGGCCGATGCGCGGCCGCCAGCCCAAGCCCAGCAGCCGCGACGAATCCATCAGCTTGCGCGGCGTGCCATCGGGCCGACTGGTGTCGAAGACGAGGTCGCCCGCGAAGCCGACGACTTCGCCGATCAACCGGGCAACGTCAGCGATGGTGACTTCCTGGCCGGTGCCGACATTGATGTGCTCCGCCGCGGAATAATGTTCGAGCAGGAACACCAGCGCATCGGCGAGATCGTCGACATGCATGAATTCCCGCAACGGCGTGCCCGAACCCCAGACCGTCATCGCCGCGTCGCCGGCGTCGCGCGCCGCCACCGCCTTGCGGATCAGCGCCGGGATGACATGGCTGGATTCCAGGTCGTAATTGTCGCCGGGCCCATAAAGGTTCGTCGGCATGGCGCTGATGAAATCGAGGCCGTGTTGCTGGCGATACGCCTCGGCCAGCTTGATGCCGGCGATCTTGGCGATGGCATACCATTGGTTGGTCGGCTCCAGCGGGCCGGTCAGCAGCGCCTCCTCGGCCATCGGCTGGGCGGCGAGGCGCGGATAGATGCAGGAGGAGCCGAGGAACAGCAGCTTGGCGACGCCGGTGGCGGCGGCGGCAGCCATGATATTGGCTTCGATCAGCAGATTGTCGTGCAGGAAATCGACCGGGCGCGCTGCGTTGGCGGCAATGCCGCCGACGCGCGCCGCGGCGATCACCACGACATCGGGGCGATTGGCGGCGACCCAGGCTTCGACTTCGGCCTGGCGGGTCAGGTCGAGCGTGCCGCGCGGCGCGGCCAGCACGTCGTGCCCGTCCTGCGCCAGCCGGCGGACCAGCGCGCTGCCGACCATGCCGCGATCGCCGGCAACCCAGATGCGCCGGCCCGAAAGATCGAAGCTCATGCCGCGACGCCCATAGCACGGCGCGCTTCGGCGAGATCATGCGCCACCATCTCGCGCACCAGTTCGGGCAGCGTCGTCGTCGGCGCCCAGCCGAGCTTCTGCTTGGCCTTGCCGGCATCGCCCAGCAGCAGATCGACTTCGGTCGGCCGGAAATAGCGCGGATCGATGGCGACGATCACCTCGCCGCTGCGCGTGCAGCGGCCGGTCTCGGCGACGCCCTCGCCTTCCCAGGCGATCTCGCGGCCGACTTCGCCGAACGCCAGCTCGACGAAGCGCCGCACGCTGGTGGTGACGCCGGTGGCGAGCACGAAATCCTCCGGCGTCTCGTGCTGGACGATGCGCCACATGCCCTCGACATAGTCGCGGGCATGGCCCCAGTCGCGCTCCGCATCGAGGTTGCCGAGGTAGAGGCGGTGCTGCTTGCCCGTCTCGATGGCGGCGACGGCGCGGGTGATCTTGCGGGTGACGAAGGTTTCGCCGCGGCGCGGGCTTTCATGGTTGAACAGGATGCCGTTGGAGGCGTGGATGCCATAGGCTTCGCGATAATTGACCGTGATCCAATAGGCATAGAGCTTGGCCGCGGCATAAGGCGAGCGCGGGTAGAAGGGCGTCGTCTCGCGCTGCGGCGTCTCCTGGACCAGCCCGTAGAGCTCCGAGGTCGAGGCCTGGTAGAAGCGCGTGGTCTTTTCGAGGCCGAGGATGCGGATCGCTTCGAGCAGCCGCAACGTGCCGATGCCATCGGCATTGGCGGTATATTCGGGCGTTTCGAAACTGACCTGGACATGGCTTTGCGCGGCGAGATTGTAGATCTCGTCCGGCCGCACTTCCTGGACCAGCCGAATGAGGTTGGTGGCATCGGTCAGATCGCCATGGTGCAGGCGGAACGGCGTCGGGCCTTCGTGCGGATCGGCGTAGAGATGATCGACACGGGCGGTGTTGAACGACGACGAGCGGCGCTTGACGCCATGGACTTCATAGCCCTTGGCGAGCAGCAGCTCGGCAAGATAGGCCCCGTCCTGGCCGGTGATGCCGGTGATGAGCGCGACTTTCGACATGATACTCCGGATCTTGGCAATCGCCCCCGATGCCGGCGGGTTTAGGCAAGGGACGCGCCGATGACCAGTGCCGAGGCGCGCCGGCTGCCATGCCATGGTCACATCGCCGCACTAATGGTGCCCGCTTGTGGCTGGCGGCGTCGGCGTTCCTTGCCTAGATGACAGACGGCCCGCGCACCGCCGGGCAGGAGAGCGAATGGCGCGGCAACGGCGCACCGATGACTGGGGCTTTCCCCGCTGGCGGCCCTATGGCTCCGGCGGCAGCGCCGCCGCGACGGTGCGCACCTGCGATCGTGTCGGCTGCGAACGCCCCGGCGACCGGCCGGCGCCCAAGGCACCGAATCGCCCGGAACGCTGGTATTTCTGCGAAGCCCATGCCGCCGAATACAACGCCAATTGGGATTATTTCGCCGGGCTGACGCCGGAGGAAGCCGCCGCCCGGGCTGCCAGCGAAGCCGCCGACACCAAATATTCGCAAAGCCAGCACTGGCAATGGGGTGGCCCCGGTGACGGCAGCCGCAGCCGCGCCGAAATGGACGCGCTGGCCGTGCTCGGCTGCGCGCCGGATGCCGACATGACCGTCATCAAGGCCGCCTGGCGCCAGGCAGCCAAGGAAAGCCATCCCGATGTCGCCGGCGGCGGCGAGGCGGCGGCAACCCGCTTTCGGGCGGTGCAGGCGGCATGGGAAGTGCTGGAGGCGGCCGACGCGGCGCGCACCGCGGGGGGAATGTGATGGCCGTTGAGGCAGTGATTTTCGATTTCGGCGGGGTGATGACATCGTCCCCCTTCGAGGCCTTTGCCCGCTATGAGGCGGAGCAGGGCCTGCCGGACGGGCTGATCCGCACGGTCAACAGCCGCAACCCGGATGACAATGCCTGGGCGAAGCTCGAACGCAGCGAGATCGATGTCGCCGGCTTCGATGCCCTGTTCCTCGCCGAATCGACGGCGCTGGGCCATCCGGTGCCGGGCAATGCCATCCTGCCGCTGCTGTCGGGTGACCTCAGGCCGGGCATGGTGGCGGCGCTGAAGGCCTGCAAGGCACACTTTCGCGTCGGCTGCATCACCAACAACATCAGCGGCGATCGTGATCCCGTCACCGCCTCTGGCGTCCACGACGTGCTCGGCCTGTTCGAGATCGTCATCGAAAGTTCGAAAGTGGGCTTACGCAAGCCCGACCCACGCATCTACCAGCTGATGTGCGAGCAACTGGGCGTCGAGCCTTCGGCCTGCGTCTACCTCGACGACCTCGGCATCAACTGCAAACCAGCCGCCGCGCTCGGCATGACGGCGATCAAGGTGACGAGCGAGGCGCAGGCGCTGCGCGACCTCGCCGCGGCGACGGGGCTGGAGCTCGGCTGAACCAAAGGCAGGCCGCCACGGCAGGTTGACAGCCGATCGCGGCAAGATAATCGTTCCGTATCGCCAACCAGAGACGGGTGGGATCATGAGCGGTGGCCAGAATCACGATT
>JAIXZK010000239.1 GCA_027489695.1 Sphingomonadales bacterium | reverse complement strand
TTGCCGCCACGCACCGCGGTGCCGGGGGCGGCGGCGAGCTTCGGCGCTTCGGCCGGGGCCTTGGCGGTCATCATCTGCGCCGCCTGGCCGAGCTTCTGGCTCTGCGCGTCTGTCGCGGCGCCGGCGTTGCCGAGCGCGGACCGGGCGATGCCGGCCTGGTTCGAAACCAGCGCCAGCTTGGCGAATTCCTGCCAATCCTGCGGCCGATCCAGCGTGCCGGTGGCGAGCATCAGATGAAACAGCGCCAGCTTGGCATCGGGACGCATCTGATTCTGCGAGAAATTGACCAGCAGCGTCTTCCACCGCGCCGACGAGCCATCGACACGCACCAGCCGCTCGGTGGTGGCGAGATAGCCCTTCTTGTCGCCGGCCTTGTACTGGGCGCCGGCGAGGTTCTCGAGATAGATCGGCTTGGCGCCATTGGCCTTGATCAGCGCCTGATAGGCGGCAACCGCCTGCGCCGGGCGGCCCAGCCGGGTCTGCGCCTGGGCGATCAGGATCTGCATGTCCTCGCCGCCGGCGCGTTTGGCTTCGGCGATGGCGCGATCATATTGGCCGGCCTGATAATGCAGCGGCGCCAGCTGGCGCGGCGAGGCGCCGGCCGCGGCCAGGGCATTGGCGGCGTTGGCATATTGGCCGGCGCGGGTATAGACATAGCCGGCCATTTGCCCGGCCTTCTGCTTTTCTTCCGGGGTCGAGGCAGCGGCCTGGGCCGTCTTGACGGCGGCGATGGCGGCGCTGCTGTTGCCCGAGGCAGCAGCGCGCTGCGCCTGTTGCAGCGCCGTGCCGACGGCCTTCGAGACCGCGGCGGCGGCCGGGGCGGCAAGCAGCAGGGCAATGGCGGTGGCGGCAACAGGCAGTCGGCTGGCAAACGGTCGCATGAATTCCCTCTCGATCAGCACGGGGCAGCACCAGCCCTGCGGCAATGGACCTGGCAGCAGGCCGGCCCTTACCCGATGGATGGCGCACCTCGGCTGGCCGGGCGATGAACCGCCGCTAGCCCGCCTCAGGCAGAATCAGGTTTATCGAATCCGCACCAGCGTGCAACCGCCTTGTTGTGGTAATTTCATCTGCAGTGATGCACCGCACAATGCACTTTTGTTGCGCCGCCACGGCGAAGCCCCTAGGGGCCGCAGCCTGAGGTTCCAGTTTCGTCGGGGAGGCGATCATCCGCGCATTCATCTTTCCGGGCCAGGGCAGCCAGTCGGTCGGCATGGGCCGCGGCCTCGCCGATGCCAGCCCGCACGCCCGCGCCGTTTTCCAGGAAGTCGACGAGGCGCTCGGCCAGCATCTGTCGCGGCTGATGTGGGAGGGGCCGGAGGAGGAACTGACCCTTACCGCCAACGCCCAGCCGGCGATCATGGCGGTGTCGCTGGCGGCGCTGCGCGTGCTGGAACAGGAAGCCGGTCTCCGCCTCGCCGACAAGGCGATGTTCGTCGCCGGCCACAGCCTTGGCGAATACAGCGCGCTCTGCGCCGCCGGCGCGCTTGGCCTGGCGGACACCGCCCGGCTGCTGCGCCGCCGCGGTGAAGCGATGCAGGCCGCCGTGGCGCCCGGCGTCGGCGCCATGGCGGCGCTGCTCGGGCTCGGCTTCGAAGCGGTGACGGCGATCGCCGAAGAGGCGGCACAGGGCCAGGTCTGTGCCGCCGCCAACGACAATGCCCCCGGCCAGGTCGTGGTTTCCGGCCATGTCGAGGCGGTCACCCGGGCGATGGCGTTGGCCCGCACCCGCGGCGCCCGCCATTCGGTGCTGCTGCCGGTATCGGCGCCGTTCCATTGCGCGCTGATGGCGCCGGCCGCCGAGGTGATGGCCGAGGCGCTGGCCGGCGCGGCGCTGCTGGCGCCGCATATGCCGCTTGTCGCCAATGTGACGGCGGCGCCGGTCACCGATCCGGCCGAAATCCGCGACCTGCTGGTCGCCCAGGTGACCGGCACGGTGCGCTGGCGCGAATCGGTACTGGCGATGGCTGAAGCCGGCGTCACCGGCTTTGTCGAACTCGGCGGCAAGGTATTGGGCCCGATGATCCGCCGCATCACCCCCGAAGTGCCGGTGATCGGCGCGCTCGACATGGCGGGGGTCGAGGCGATGGCGAAGGAGCTTTAGGCGATGTTCGATCTTACCGGCATGACGGCGCTGGTCACCGGCGCGTCGGGTGGCATCGGCGGCGCCATCGCGCGCGGCCTTGCCGCCCAGGGCGCTCGGCTGGCGCTCTCCGGCACCCGCGCCGAGGCGCTGGAGGGCCTGGCCGCCGAACTGCCGGGATCGGTGGTGCTGCCGTGCAACCTCGGCGACGGCGCTGCGGTCGATGGCCTGGTGCCGGCGGCGGTGGCAGCGCTCGGCCAGCTCGACATCCTCGTCAACAACGCCGGTGTCACCCGCGACAATCTCGCGATGCGGATGAAGGACGAGGAATGGGACACGGTCATTCGCGTCAACCTCGAGGCCGCCTTCCGGCTGGCGCGGGCAGCGTGCAAGCCGATGATGAAGGCGCGCTTCGGGCGCATCATTTCGGTGACCTCGGTGGTCGGCGTTACCGGCAATCCGGGCCAGGCCAATTATGCCGCCTCCAAGGCCGGGCTCATTGGCATGTCGAAGGCGCTGGCGCAGGAGCTGGCCTCGCGCAACATCACCGTCAATTGCATCGCGCCGGGCTTCATCGCCTCGCCGATGACCGACGCGCTCAACGAGGCGCAGAAGACCGGCCTGCTGGCGCGCATCCCGGCGGCGCGGCTGGGCGAGGGCAGCGACATCGCCGCCGCCGCCGTTTATCTCGCCAGCCGCGAAGCCGGCTATGTAACCGGCGCGACCCTGCACGTGAATGGCGGGATGGCGATGCTCTGACGAGCAAGGCCGTGGCGGGGTGGCTGGCGCTGCCTCCCACTTGTCACACCGGCTGCGTCCCGCTATCGCCGGACCTTGAACAATCGCGCGCTGCCAAGGCGCCTTAACGACAGAGGAACACCCATGAGCGACGTCGCCGACCGCGTGAAGAAGATCGTTGTCGAACATCTCGGCGTCGAGGCTGACAAGGTCACCGACGATGCCAGCTTCATCGACGATCTCGGCGCCGACAGCCTCGATACCGTCGAGCTGGTGATGGCGTTCGAGGAAGAATTCGGTGTCGAGATCCCCGATGATGCCGCCGAGAAGATCCTGACCGTCAAGGATGCCATCGGTTTTATCGAGACCAACAAGAAGGATTGAGCGACGCGCGCGCTGATGCCTGGTGTGGGCGCGGCGCCGATGCTCGCCAGTTTCGTTTCTGTGTGCGATACGGCTCCTTGCGGACACGCGGGGGGCCGTTTCGCTTTAGCGTGAAAGGACAGGCTGCCGATGCGGCGTGTGGTTGTGACTGGAATGGGTCTCGTGACGCCATTGGGCGCCGACGTCGAAAGCGTCTGGGCCAGCATCCTGGCGTCGAAATCGGGCGCTCGCACCATCACCCGGTTCGATCCGACCGATTATGTCTGCCGCATCGCCTGCGAAGTGCCGCGCGGCGATGGCAGCAACGGCACCTTCAATGCCGACACCCGTGTCGACTACAAGGTGCAGCGCCAGGTCGATCCGTTCATCATCTATGGCATCGATGCCGCCGGCCAGGCGCTGGAAGACGCCGGCCTGACCGACATGAGCGAGGCCGAGCGGCTGCGCACCGGATTGAGCATCGGCTCCGGCATCGGCGGCCTGCCCGGCATCGCGTCGGAATCGATCGTGCTGCATGAAAAGGGCCCGCGCCGGGTCTCGCCGCACTTCGTCCATGGCCGGCTGATCAACCTCGTCTCCGGCCAGGTCTCGATCAAATACGGCCTGATGGGCCCGAACCATGCTGTCGTCACCGCCTGTTCGACAGGCGCCCATTCGATCGGCGATGCAGCGCGGATGATCGCTCTCGATGACGCTGATGTCATGCTGGCCGGCGGCGCCGAAAGCGCGCTGTGCCCGCTGGGCATCGCCGGTTTCAGCCAGGCCAAGGCGCTTTCCACCCAGTTCAACGACCAGCCCGAAAAGGCCAGCCGGCCCTGGGATCGCGACCGCGACGGCTTCGTGATGGGCGAAGGCGCCGGCGTCGTCGTGCTGGAGGAATATGAGCACGCCAAGGCGCGCGGCGCCAAGATCTATGGCGAAGTCATCGGCTATGGCATGTCGGGCGATGCCTGGCATGTGACGGCGCCGCACCCGGAAGGTTCGGGCGCCTATCGCTCGATGGAAATGGCGCTGCGCCGCGCCGGCGTCGATCCGTCGGAGATCGACTATATCAACGCCCATGGCACCTCGACGCCGCTGGGTGACGAGCTCGAGCATGGCGCCGTCCGCCGGCTGTTCGGCAGCGCCGCCGAGACCGTCTCGATGTCGTCGACCAAATCGGCGATCGGCCATCTGCTCGGTGGTGCTGGCGCGGTGGAGGCGATTTTCTGCCTGCTCGCCATGCGCGACCAGGTGGCGCCGCCGACATTGAACCTCGACAATCCGTCCGAAAGCTGCGTCGGCATCGATCTCGTTCCGCATGTGCCGCGCCAGCGCAAGATCCGTACGGTGCTCAACAACAGCTTCGGGTTCGGCGGCACGAACGCGACGCTGGTGATGCGGGCGGTGTGACGCGGCCGATGCGGCTGTCGCGCACCGGCCGCGCCGTCATGGCGTTCGTGCTGATGCTGCTGGCCATCGGCGTCCCGTTGATGCTGGCACCCTGGTACGGCTGGATGCGCGCGCCGGGGGCGACCGTGGCGTTCATGGTGCCCAAGGGCGCCAGCCTGACCAGCGTCGCCGCCGGTCTCGAGGATGCCGGGCTGATCGATGCCCCGCGTCAGTTCCGGCTGCTGGCGCGGCTGCTCGGCAAGGATGCGCCGGTGCAGGCCGGGCGTTACCGCCTGCGCCGCGGCATGCCGTGGCGGGACTATCTCGAAACCCTGCAGGCCGGCGAAGTCGAGCGGCTGGCGATCACCATTCCAGAAGGCTGGGCCTCGGTGCTGGTGGCGGAACGATTGCGCGCCGAAGCGCGGCTGACGGGCCCCGTCGAAGTGCCCGCCGAAGGCTCGGTGCTGCCCGAAACCTATGAATTCGAGCCGGGCGAACCGCGCGCCCGGGTGCTGGCGCGCATGCAGGCGGCGATGCGGCGCACGCTCGCCGAACTCTGGCCGCGGCGGGCGAAAGCCAGCGTCGTGACGTCGATCGACGAAGCCGTGATCCTTGCGTCGATCGTCGAAAAGGAAACCGGCGTCGCGGCCGAACGGCGGCAGGTCGCCGGCGTCTATTCGAACCGGCTGCGCCAGGGCATCAAGCTCGATGCCGATCCGACCGTCATCTACCCGATCACCCGGGGCAAGCCGCTCGGCCGCCGCATCCGCCAGTCGGAACTGCGCCGGGATACCGGCTACAATACCTATCTCAAGCCCGGCCTGCCGAAGGGCCCGATCGCCAATCCCGGCCGCGCCAGCATCGCCGCGGTGCTCGATCCGGCGCCGACCGATGCGCTCTATTTCGTTGCCGATGGCAAGGGCGGCCATGTCTTCGCCGCGACTCTCGCCGAACATTCCGCCAATGTGCGCAAATGGTATGCGCTGCGACGACAGCGCGGCGAGATGTGATTGCGATGCGTGTGTTTGGTTCAAGAAGCAGAATATGGCCTCCGGCGGCTGGGGCCTCCGGCCCCACACCCCATTCCCAAGTTCGCGCTGCAGCGACTTCGGTCGGTAGCGACGAAACGAATCAAAATGGGGTCTGGGGCCTGAGGCCCCAGCCGCCGGAGGCAGATATCATCTCCGCGCGAGCCCCGGCATGAGCCGCCCGAAGCCGCGTCGCCGCGCCACGCCGCAGGCGTTCCGCGCCGGCAAGCCGCCGCGGATGACCGTTCTGGGCGGTATCGCCCGGCTGCTGGCGCTGCTGCCGCTGCTCTGGGGTGCCGGTTTCCTGTGGTTCAGCCTCGCGCTGCCCGGGCCGGCGCCGCTTGATCGCCGCACCGATGCCGTGATCGTGCTGACCGGCGGCGAGGGCCGGCTGAAGCGCGGCCTGGCGGTCCTCGAGGCCGGGGCGGCGCGGCGGATGCTGGTTTCGGGCGTCGGCCGCCAGACGACGCGCAAGCAGCTCGCCGCGGCCGCCGGGCTGCGCGTCGCTCGGCTGGCTCGCACCGACCTCGGCTATGAAGCGGTCGATACGCGTTCCAATGCCGAGGAGACGGCACGATGGATGACGCAGAACAGCTTCCGGTCGCTGCGACTGGTGACTTCGGCCGGCCATATGCGCCGGGCGCGGCTGGAACTGGCGCGCGTGCTGCCGGCCGGGATCATGGTGGTGCCCGATGCGGTACCGGTCGAACCGCGGGCACCGGGCATCGCCTGGGAATACAGCAAATATCTGCTGCGCCGGCTGGCGCTGCTCACCGGATCGGATTGATGGCGCGGCTCGCCGCCATGGTCGCCTTGTTCCGCACGATCCTGTTCTGGCTGGCCTTTGGCACCGGCTCGTTGGTCATCGTGCCGCTGGCGCTGGTCTCGGGGGCGCTGTTTCCGGGGCGGCTGCTGTTCGCCGGGCCGCGGGCCTGGGCCGGCTGGTTCCGTGTTTGCTCGCGCTGGCTGCTCGGCATCACCTATCGGATCGAAGGCAGCATCCCGGCCGGGCAATATCTGTTCGCGATCAAGCATGAAAGTGCCTGGGAAGCGATCATGACGCTGTGGCTGTTCGATCGTCCGGCGGTGGTGATGAAGGCCGAGCTGCAACGCATTCCGATCTGGGGCGCGGCGGCGACGCGGCATGGCTCGATCTTCGTCGATCGCGCCGGATCGGCGCCGATGCTGCGCGCGATGATGCGGGCGGCAGCCGCCGCCGCAGCAGCGGGACGCCCGGTGGTGATCTTCCCGGAAGGCACGCGCGTGCGGCACGGCAGTACGCCGCCGCTCGCCGCCGGTTTCGCCGGGCTGTACAAGATCCTGAAGCTGCCGGTGGTGCCGATTGCGCTCGATAGCGGCCGGCTGTGGCGCCCCGGTCTCGTCAAATATCCGGGTTGCGTCACCTTGCACGTCGCTGAGCCGATTGCGCCTGGCCTGGCGCGCGACGATATCGAGGCGCGGGTTCATGCCGCGATCAACGCCCTCAACGAACGGAATCCCTGAATGCGTCGCCTGCCCTTGCTGATGACGCTGCTGCCGCTGGCACTGGCGATCGGCCTCTACTGGCTGTTCTGGGCCGGCTGGGCGGCGCAGTTCCAGGCCGTCGTCGATGGCTGGTTGCCGGCGGGCAGCGCCAGGGTGGGCGGCTTTCCCTATCGGCTGGAGGCCGAGGTCGACAATCCGCGCCTCGCCGGCGGCGATGTCGTGAAACTTTCGGCAACGGCGACGCGGGCCCGCATCAATCGCGGGCCGTGGCGGCCGGAACTGACCGTGGTCGCGACCGAAGCACCGCGCTTCGCTGCAACGGTCAGCCCCGGCATCGCTGCATCCGTCGACGCGCGCACGGCGATAACCAGCATCAATGTCGATCCCGAAAGCGGTCGCCTGCTGCGCCTGTCGACGGTTGCCGACATGGCCAGGGTCGCGACGGCGTTGCTGCCGGTTGCCGTCACCGCCGATCGCCTGGAAATGCATCTCCGCGAGCGCTTCGCCGACGCGACACTGGCGGCCAGCCCGTCGGGGCCGCCGCGCGGCCAGCTGGTGCTCGCCGGCACGGCGCTGCGGCTGGCGCAGGGCGATCCGCTGACGCTGGCCGCCGATCTGGTCGCCACCGGCCCCGCGCGCCTGACCGCCTATGACCTGTGGGCGACGAGCGGCACCGTCGAAGTCACCAGCCTGACCCTGGCCGATGCCACCGGCGAAGTGGCGCGCGTCAAGGCGACGATCGTGCCGATCGGCCGTACCGGGTTGCGGCTGGCGGGAACCATCGACACCATCTGTCCGGCGTCGGTTGCCGCCGCCATCGCCGGCGCGCCGCCGGTCAGCGAGCAGCGGCTACGGTCACCGGTGCGGCTGGCCTTCCAGGGCGCGCCGGGGGCGGTGACGCTGGCGCAGCTGCCCGCCGATCTCGCCCACCGCGCGGTGCGCGCGCAGCTGCCGCCATGCCCTGTTCTCCGGCGGTAGGGGATGCTGTCCTCCCTCCCCCTTGCGGGGAGGGCGACTCGCGCTTCTTCAGCGCGAGCGGGGGTGGGGGTTCCTTTAGCATCGCC
>JAIXZK010000018.1 GCA_027489695.1 Sphingomonadales bacterium | reverse complement strand
GGACCTGCCGGTGCGCTGGGAAAATGCCAAGCCGGCGGCGCTGCGGTCGCTGAGCGCGCGCGGTGAGCCGCGCCGGCAGCGCTGGCTGCCGGGCACCGCCTCGAAGAAGCCCGGCGCGCCGCTTACCGTCGGCTTCTACGTGCCCTGGGATCAGGCGAGCGCCGACTCGCTCCGCCGCAACATCGGCGATCTCGACTGGGTCGTGCCGGCCTTCGTCACGGTCAACGGCCCGGCCCATGCGATGCAGGTGATCGACGATCCCCGCTTCACCAACATCGTGGCGGGCGCACGCCGGCCGCCGCGGGTGCTGCCGATGGTGCAGAACATTGCGGACGAAGCCTGGGATTCGAACGGTGCGGCGCGGCTGATGGCCAGCCCGGCGGCGCGTGCCAAGCTCGCGCGCGACCTCGCCGCGATGGTCAAGGCGCGCAACCTCACCGGGCTGGTGATGGATTTCGAGAGCCTGCCGCCCTCGTCGATGCCGGGCTACATCCAGCTGCTCGACCAGATCAACAAGTCGATGCCCAAGGACAAGCTGCTCGCCGTCACCGTGCCGGCGGGGGACAGCAACTGGGATTTCAAGCAGATCGCGGCGGTCACCGATCGCGTCATGCTGATGAACTATGACGAGCATTGGCAGGGCGGCACCGCCGGGCCGATCGCCTCGCAGCCCTGGTTCGTCGACGAGCTGCGCCGTGCGGTATCGCAGATCGGCACCGACAAGCTGATCGTCGCGCTGGCCAGCTACGCCTATGACTATCATGGCGACGGTACCGACCCGATGAGCATCGAGGAGGCCTGGTCGGCCGCGCGCGACAGCGACGCCAAGGTCACCTTCGACAAGACGAGCGGCAACAGCGCGTTCGCCTATGACGAGAATGGCAAGCACCACGAAATCTGGATGGTGGACGCCACCGCGACCTGGAACCAGCTGCAGGCGGTGCGCGCCGCGGGCGTGGGCAGCGTCGCGCTATGGCGGCTGGGTACCGAGGATGCGGGCGTGTGGACCGCGCTGCTCGCCTATCGCCATGGCGGCAAGCCGGATCTGAGCCGCATCGTGCCCGCCACCAATGTCGATGTGGAGGGGCCGGGCGAGATCCTGCGCGTGACCTCCACGCCAACCGTGGGCCAGCGTGCGATCAGCTTCGACGCCGCCAACATGATCCGCGACGTGCAGTATCCGGTGCTGCCCACGCCGTATGTGGTGATGCGCACCGGCGCCGCCGACAAGGCCATCGCGCTGACCTTCGACGATGGCCCCGATCCCGACTATACCCCGCGCATCCTCGACATCCTGAAGGCCGAGCATGTGCCGGCGGCCTTCTTCATCATCGGCGAAAACGGCCTGCAGCACCCGCTGCTGCTGCGCCGGCTGGTGGCCGAGGGGCATGAGCTGGGGAACCACACCTACACCCACCCCAATCTCGCCACCACCTCGGCGGCGAGCACCGCGCTCGAGCTGAACGCCACCCAGCGGCTGGTGCAGGCCTATACCGGGCGCGGCATGCGGCTGTTCCGCGCGCCCTATTTCGGAGACGCTGAGCCGACCACGCCGGACGAACTCGATCCCGCCGTGGTGGCGCAGAAGCAGGGCTATACGGTGGTGGGCCTGCACGTCGATCCCGACGACTGGAAGCGCCCCGGGGTCGACGCGATCGTCCAGGGCGTGCTCGACGATGTCGCGACCGCGACACCCGACAAGTCGACCAATATCGTGCTCCTTCACGATGGCGGCGGCAATCGCGAGCAGACGATCGCGGCGCTGCCGCGCATCATCCACGAGCTGCGGGCGCGCGGCTATACGTTCGTGCCCGTATCCAAGCTCGCGGGGCTTTCCTACGACGCGGTGATGCCGCCGATCCGCGGCAGCGACCTGCTGGCGGTACGCGCCGACGTGGCGATCTTCGTCGCGCTGGCGGGTATCGCCTCTGGTCTGCGCTGGATGTTCTTCATCGCGATCACGCTGGGCATTGCGCGAGCGCTGACGCTGTCTGCGCTCGCGCTGCTCCAGCGCCGCCGGGAGCGGGGGGCGCCGCCGGTATACACGCCGACCGTGTCGGTGATCATCCCCGCCTATAACGAGGAGCGGGTGATCGAGGCATCCATCCGGCGCGTGCTCGCCAGCGACTATCCCGCGATCGAGCTGATCGTGGCCGACGACGGATCAAAGGACCGCACCAGCGAGATCGTTGCCGCGTCCTTTGGCGACGACTCGCGGGTAACCCTGCTGACGCTGGTCAATGGCGGCAAGGCGGCGGCACTGAACCGCGCGCTCCGGGAAGCCAGGGGCGAGGTGATCATCGCGCTCGACGCCGATACCCATTTCGAGCCCGAGACGATCGGGCGCCTCGCCCGCTGGTTCGCCGATCCGCAGCTGGGCGCAGTGGCGGGCAGCGCGCAGGTCGGCAACCGTGTCAATCTCGTCACCCGTTGGCAGGCGGTGGAATATATCACCGCACAGAATCTGGAGCGCCGCGCGCTGGCCGGCTTCAACGCCATCACCGTCGTGCCCGGGGCCGTCGGGGCCTGGCGCCGGGCGGCGCTGGATTCGGTGGGCGGCTATCCCGAAGATACGCTGGCCGAGGACCAGGACCTCACCATCGCGATCCAGCGGGCAGGGTGGCGCGTCACCTACGACCCCGACGCGGTCGCCTGGACCGAGGCGCCCGAAAGCTTCAAGGCCCTTGCCAAGCAGCGCTATCGCTGGGCGTTCGGTACGCTGCAGTGCCTGTGGAAGCATCGCGGGCTATACCGCGACAAGAATGCGCGGGGCCTCGCCTGGATCGGGCTGCCGCAGGCCTGGGTGTTCCAGATCATCTTCGCCGCGATTTCGCCGCTGATCGATCTCGCGCTGGTGTCGGCGATCTTCGCCACGGGCGTGCGCATTGCCCAGCACGGCTGGGAACAGACCCGCGGCGACGTCGGCACCATGGCGATCTACTGGGTCGCCTTCACGTCGATCGACGTCGGCTGCGGCTGGATCGCCTATCGGCTGAACAGTCGCCGGATCCGCTATCCGGCGGTGCTGCTCGTCGCGCAGCGCTTCGTGTATCGCCAGCTGATGTACTGGGTGGTGCTGCGTGCGATCAGCTCGGCGCTTGGCGGCTGGTTCGTCGGGTGGGGCAAGCTCGAGCGCACCGGCCGTGTAGGCGGCGCACAGGCGTCGGCCGCCGAATAGTCGCTGCGCCCCCCCCGCGCCACGCCGTGTGCGTGACATTGCCACCCGTCCGCCCACCGGCGCGACGGGTGGTGTTGTTTTGCGCTGCGACCAGCCGTTCGATTCGCCTCGAAAGGACTGTGGCAAATCTGCACCACCACTTGATTTTCGTCTGCGGTTGCGATGCAATTTGGTACATTAACCAGCAAGAAGGATTTCGGCGGGACATCGCCTTCGCACGGTTTTCAGCGCTTTTTCTCCAAAATGAAGTGAAAATGAAGCGGTTGCGTCATGCGTGCGGCGGCGGGTGTAACAATCCTGCCAAATCGCCTGCCTAGGGCGCCCCCCAACACATAGTCTCTTCCTCGGGGAAAACCGCTCCATGCTCGATCGTTCCACCTTCCGCCTCTCGCTGCTCGCGGGTGCCACGGTGCTGGCGCTGGCCGCCGCGCCCGCCTTTGCGCAGACCCAGGCCGCCGATCCGGCGACTCCGGCCGTTCAGCCGGAAGGTCTGGCCGACATCGTCGTGACCGCGCAGAAGCGCGAGACCAATCTGCAGCAGACGCCGATCTCGATCAGCGTGCTGAGCGATGCGGCGCTCAAGGAGCGGCACGTCCAGAGCCTGTACGACCTCGCCGACGGCGCGGTGCCCAGCTTGCGCGTCGCCACCTTCGAAGCCCGCCAGTCGGCGCTCACCGTCGGCATCCGCGGCATCGTGCCGCTCGACGCCAACCAGCCCGCCCGCGAGCAGGGCGTCGGCATCTATATCGATGGCGTCTATCTCGGCCGCCAGCACGGCCTTAACGCCGCGCTGTTCGATATCGAGCGCGTCGAAGTGCTCAAGGGCCCGCAGGGCACGCTGTTCGGCCGCAACACCGAAGGCGGCGCGCTCAGCCTCGTCAGCCGCGCGCCGAGCGGCGAGTTCGCCGGCCGCATCAACGCCGGCATCGCCAATTACGGCGGCTATAATGCCGATGCGCATCTCGACCTGCCGGAATACAAGAACTTCTCGCTGAAGCTCGACGGCGTGGTCCAGCACCAGGACGCGACCACCAAGAACCCGCTCGCGGGCGCGACCGGCTTCAACTATTATGACCGTCACGGCTTCCGCGCTGCGGTCCGCTGGAAGCCGGTCGACGGCCTCACCAACGATTTCAGCTACGACAACGGCTATGACGCCAACACGCCGTTCTACAGCCAGCTCCTGAACTACAACCCGAACGGCTGCGTCGCCGGCGCCCAGTCGGCCGTGCCTGCCTGCACCCTGCCGGGCACGCAGTACACCGCGCTCACCGGCACGGTGAAGCCGCTGCTGCCGGGTGTCGTCGTCAACGGCACCAGCCGCATGAAGACCGCCGACATCGGCGTGCCGCAGCAGCCGAGCGTTGACAAGACTCACGGCTTCACCAACACGCTGAAGTACAAGCTGAGCCCCGAGATCGAGCTGCGCTCGATCACCGCATGGCGCGGCGTGAGCGCCACCCAGTGGGATAACTCCGGCGGCGCGCACCGCGTGCCGGTGGTCAACACGCCCGCAATCGGTACCGTGACCACCAGCTGCACCGTTGCGGCGCCGTGCGGGTTCAGCCGCTACAGCCTCGCCGATCTGCACCAGTCGCAGTTCAGCCAGGAATTCCAGGCAGTGGGCACCGTCGACAAGTTCGACTATGTCGCCGGT
>JAIXZK010000246.1 GCA_027489695.1 Sphingomonadales bacterium | reverse complement strand
TCCTCGGTCCAGCGCCGCGCCGCCAGCCGCAGCGGCGGCCGGCGGGCGTCGATCAGCGCCGTTGTGACGTCATCCTCGCCGCTGGCGATGGTCAAGGTCAACCAGTTCGGCACCAGCACCGGCTGGCGCCGCGCGTCGCCGGGCGGGGCAATGCCGCGCAGCGTCGGCGTGTTCCAGAAGGCGGCGAGGTCGCGCCAGCCGGCGGCGGGACGCTCGGCGATGATGCGGCGCGCCTGGTCGAGGCTGATCGCCTGGGCCGGCAGCAGCGTCAGCAGCAGCGGCGCCTGTGCCGGCGCGATGGCGTTGACATTGATCGGGCTCAGCTCGGCGACCGGCAGCGCGCAGAGCAACGGTCGCAGCCTTGTATAGAGGTCGGGGGTCACCCCGGCGACGGCGCGCCATTCGCTGGTTTCGGCGAGCAGGGTGTTGGCGGTGCGATAGGGTGTGGCCGCCTGCGCATAGGTTTCGTCCTCGGCGCCGCCGGGGGCGGCGACATTGTCGCTGTCGATCCAGTCGGCGGTGGCCGCCGCGATCCGGCGTGCCTCGGTTTCGCCGATGCCGGTGCTGCGCAGCAGGGTGGCAAACTGTTCGATGCCGAGCGGCCGGGCGACCAGCGCATCGGGGGCAACGCCGCTGGCGAGGCTGTTGAGGTTGAAGCAGGTCGAGCCGTCGCGCACGCCGACGCGCGCCGGCCCGCCGGGCAGCGGCAGGGTGATGGCGCGATCGAGCCAGCGCGGCGCCGGCGTGCCCGCTGCCAGCAGGTCGCCGATGCGCAGCAGTGCGATCTGTTCGGCAAGTTCGGCGTCGCCGTGCGAGGCTTCGCGCGCCGCGGCATTGCCGGCGAGCAGCGTCGCCAGGCGCAGCCGATCGAAGGTGATCGCCGCCAATGCGCCCATGATCGCCACCAGGATCAGCACGGTCAGCAGCGCCGCGCCGGCTTCGTTCCGCGCCGGCGGCGGGAGCGTCGCGTCGGCCTCCGGCCTCATGGCGCCACCGGCGGCAGCAGGAAGACCTGGCGCAGCGGCGGCGCGCCGCCCTGCACGATGGTCAGTTCGGCGGCGCGCGGCAGCGCCTGCGGCACCTCGGCGGTCCAGCCCTCGGCCCAGCCACGGCCATCGTGCAGGCGCAGCCGCAGCGAAGTGACATCGTCGAGCAACAGCGTCGGCGTGCCGGTGGCCGTGCCATCGACCAGCGGCGCCGTCGCCCGCGTCAGCCGGCCGCCGGCCAGCCGCCATTCGACGCGCTGCAACGACGGCCGCGCCGCGCCGCCGTCGTTGCGCCAGCCGCGCCGCACCAGCCCGATTACCAGCGTGCCGCCGCTGGCGAAGGCCGGCTGGCGTGCGCCACATGCATCCCGCCACGGCCGCGCCGCCGCCTGGCCGAGATCGCCGGCAAGCAGCGCGCGGGTGCGGACCAGCGCCGCCTGTTCCGCCAGCCGTGCTGCCGCCGCCGCGCGCGCATCGATGCCGAACGCCAGAAGCCCGGTCGCGGCCGCCGCCAAAAGCGCGAAGATGGTCAGCGCCACCAGCACCTCGACCAGGGTGAAGCCCTTCACCGCAGCACCGTCACCGCGGCGGCGGTGCCGCCCTCGGCATCGAGGACGCTTATATCGATGCGGGCGAGGCGCGGATCGGGGGTGCGGGCGGTGGTGCGGCGCCAGCGCCAGGCGCGGCCGGCGTTGGTTTCGCTGCCCTCGTCGGTGCCGAAGGCGGGCGGCGCCGCGGCGAGGCGGGTTTCGGCGGCGACATTGGCGGCGACGATGGCGGCCACCGCCTTTTCATCGAGCCGTGCCGCGGTGCCGAGCGCGGCACCGCCCAATCGCAACAGCGCCAGCGCGGCGAGGCTGAACACGGCGAGGGCGACGAGCACTTCGACGAGGGTGAAGCCTGGGGGCGTCGCGACCGATCCTGTTCGGGTTTTCTGCAAGTTACCCCGCTCTTGCCGAGCGAAGTCGAGGCACGCCCCAAACGCTCGGGGCATGCCTCGACTTCGCTCGGCAAGAGCGGGTTTGGGGTCATCTCGCAAGCGAAAGCCACCGCCCTCATTCCGCCGCGACACGCACCGCCCCCGTCGCATCGACCGATACCCGAACCGACGCATCGTCGCGGCGCAGC
Source organism: Sphingomonadales bacterium (assembly GCA_027489695.1). GTDB lineage: Bacteria > Pseudomonadota > Alphaproteobacteria > Sphingomonadales > Sphingomonadaceae > Sandarakinorhabdus. The sequence goes on along the minus strand of JAIXZK010000246.1, from coordinate 6,054 downwards.
CGGATGTCGGCGGCGGTGGCGAGGCCCGTGCTGTCGAAAACCACCGGCCCGCCGCCGGCGATGCTGCTGCTCGCCACCAGGTCGCGGCCCCAGCGCCGCGGGCGCAGCGCCCGGGCGGTGGCCGGCACCAGTGCGGCGCCGCGGCGTTCGGCGAAGTCATAGCCGCCGGCATCGAAGCGCACCGCCATGTCGCGGCCCGAAACGATGGCGAGGTCGCGCGCCGTCGCCAGCCGTGCCGCCAGCGCCTCGGCATCGTCGCGCACCGCGCCGCGCGGATCGGGCAGCGCCAGCAGCGCTGCGCCGCTGGCCAGGCCGATGATGACCAGCACGACCATCAGCTCGACCAGCGTGAAGCCGGCGGCGTGCGGGGGCGCCGGCGGGCGGGTCATCTCTCCGCCTGCCAATTGCCGATGTCGGCGGCATCGCCCTCGCCGCCCGGCGCGCCGTCCTGCCCCAGCGACAAGAGGTCGAAGGGGCCATGCGTGCCGGGGCGGACATATTGATAGGGCTTGCCCCAGGGGTCGTCGGGCAGGCGCTTGAGATAGCCGCCGCGCCGCCAGCGATCCGGCTGGGCAAGACCCGCTGGTGCCGCGCGCAGCGCCGCCAGCCCCTGGTCGGCGCCCGGATAATCGAAATTGTCGAGCCGGTACATTTCCAGCGCCTGCTCGATCAGCGCGATATCGGCGCGCGCCTTCTCGCGCATCGCGACATCGCGGCTGGGCAGCACGTTGACGATGACGACGGTGGCCAGCAGCCCGATGATGACGATGACGACCATCAGTTCGACGAGTGTAAATCCGGCTTCGCGGTGGCGGCGCATGATGTCCTATCCCGTGGCAAGCGTGTCGAGTTGCAGGATCGGCAGCAGGATGGCGAGCACGATCGTCGCCACCGTCACCCCCATGGCGATGATGACGGCGGGTTCGAGCAGCGACAGCGCGGTTGCCGTATAGGTATCGAATTCGCGTTCCAGATAATCGGCCGCACGTTCCAGCATCAGGTCGAGCGCGCCGGCACTCTCGCCGCCGGCCGCCATATGCACCAGCAGCGGCGGGAACAGGCTGCCCTGGCGCAGCGCCGCGCCGAGCGAAGAGCCTTCGCGAATGGCGACGGCGACATCCTCCGTCGCCTGGCGCAGCGCCCGGTTGTGGACAGTGGCCGCCGCCAGCGCCAGGCCCTCGATCAGCGGCAGCCGCGCCGCCACCATCGTCGCCAGCGTCCGCGCCAGCCGCGCCGCGTGCAGGTCGCGCAGCAGCCGGCCGAACAGCGGCAGCGTCAGCAGCCAGCCATCGAAGCGGCGCCGGAAGCCGTCGCGGGCGTAGGCGCGGGCAAAGCCCAGCCCGGCTACGACCGCAACGCCGGCGATCAGCCACCACCAGGCCGACAGGCCGTTCGAAATGGCGATGACAATACGCGTCAGCAGCGGCAGGGTCTGGCCGATATCCTCGAACTGTTCGACGACGCGCGGCACCACGAACACCATCAGTGCGATGACGACGAGCACGGCGACCACCGCCAGCGCCGCCGGATAGGCGATGCTCGCCACCACCCGGCCGCGCACGCTGGCCTGGCGCTCGAGCAGCAGCGCCAGCCGATCGAGCAGCGCCGGCAGCGCGCCGGAACTCTCCCCCGCCGCGATCATGGCGCGATACAGCGCCGGGAAACTGCGCGGCTCCAGCGCCATTGCATCGGCCAGCCGCCGGCCTTCGACAACGCCCTGCTGGACCCTGCCGATAACGGCGCGAGCCCGCGGCTGCTCGGTCTGCCGGGCGATGGTGCGCATCGCCTCGGCCAGCGGCGACACCGGCGCCAGCGTCGCCAGCTGGCGGGTGAACAGGGTGAGCTGCCGCGCGCTCAGCCTCGCACCTTTGGCCGGCGGCGGCGCGGCGCTGTCGATGCCGTCGACCTTCAACGCGAACAGCTTGCGGCGCAGCAATTCGGCCCGCGCCGCCTCGGGCGACGCCGCGGTGATGCGGCCGTGGCGCTCGCGGCCGGCCATGTCGAGGGCGCTGTAGTGGTAGTCGGTCATGTTTTGACCAGGGCAGGAAGGGGGCCTCCGGCGGCTGGGGCGTTAGGCCCCAGACCCCATTTTGTTTTGGGTGTCCCAGAGACGGACGCAGGGTCGAATGATCTCCTCCCCCTGGAGGGGGGAGGCGAGAGACGCCCGCAGGGCGGCCCGGGTGGGGGTGGTCGCCCCGCGCCGAAGCTTTCGCGTGTTGAGACCCCCCCCACCCGCCGCCCTGCGGGCGAGTCGCCTCCCCCCTCCAGGGGGAGGAGCGTTTCAGACCCGACGCCATTCATCGACAAAGCCCCGCGAAATGGGGTCTGGGGCCCAAGGCCCCAGCCGCCGGAGGCAAGAAAATGCCCGCCGGAGGCAAAACCCCTACTCATCCCCCGCCCGCAGCACCCGCACCGCCTCTTCCGGTGTCGTCACCCCCGCCACCGCCAGCGCCCGTGCCGCCTCGGCGAGTGAACCGCCGGCGCGCGACGCCTCGCCGGCGATCGCGGTCTCGTCGCCGCCGGCCAGGATCAGGCGGCGGGTGGAATCGCCCACCCGCAAGGCCTCGAAAACGCCGATGCGCCCACGCCAGCCGGTTTCGGCGCAGGCCGGGCAGCCGGCGGCGGTGAAGACGGTCGTGCCGGCCGGGATGCCGGAAAGTGCGGCGACTGCCGGGTCGATCGGGCCGGGCTGGCGGCAATCGGCGCAGAGCCGGCGGACCAGGCGCTGGGCGATGACGCAGCGCAGGGTGGAGGCGAGCAGGAACGGCTCGACGCCGAAATCGCGCAGCCGGGTGATGGCGCCGGCGGCGTCGTTGGTGTGGACCGACGACAGCACGAGATGCCCGGTCAGCGCCGCCTGGATGGCGATCCGGGCGGTTTCGGCGTCGCGAATCTCGCCGACCATGACGATGTCCGGGTCCTGGCGCAGGATGGCGCGCAGGCCGGCAGCGAAGCTCAGGCCGACGCGGGCGTTGACCTGGGTCTGGCCGACGCCGTCCACGGCATATTCGATCGGGTCCTCGACGGTCAGGATGTTGCGGCCGCCGTCGTTGAGCAGCTTGAGCCCGGCGTAGAGGCTGGTGGTCTTGCCGCTGCCAGTCGGGCCGGTGACGAGCAATATGCCGTTGGGCTCGGCAAGGCCGGCGCGCATGACGCGCTCGATCGCCGGCGGAAGCCCAAGCGCTTCGAGGCCGATGCCGGCATTGTCCTTGTCGAGCAGGCGCAGCACGACGCGCTCGCCGGCACGCGCCGGCAGGGTCGAGACGCGGACGTCGAGGCTCTTGCCGGCGAGGGTGAGGCCGATGCGGCCGTCCTGCGGCAGCCGCCGCTCGGCGATGTCGAGCCGGGCCATGACCTTGATGCGGCTAACCACCATGGCGGCGACGCCGGCGGGCAGGCGATGGCGCTCGGTCAATTGGCCATCGGCGCGCATGCGGATGACCAGCGCCGATTCATATGGTTCGACATGGATGTCGGAAACGCCCTGGCGCGCCGCTTCGGCGATCAGGCCGTTGATCAGGCGGATGATCGGCGCCTCGTCGTCGCTGTCGAGCAGATCCTCGGCCGACGGAATATCGGCGGCCAGCCCGGCCAGCGCATCGCCTTCGACGCCGGCATAATCGGCCATGGCGTAGCGATCGGAGAGCAGCCGGTCGAAGGCTGGTGGTGCGATGGTGACGATCCGCAGCGGCCGCGCGGCGAGGCGGCGGACTTCGGCAAGCACGCGCGGATCGTCGCCGGCGCGCAGGGTGACATCGACACCGTCGCTGTCGCCGCCGGTGACGACGACGCCGAAGCGCCGGGCAAAGGCATAGGGCAGCGCCGGTTCGCTCATGGCGGGGGCGGCGGTGGCGGCCGCTCGGGCGGCGCCGCCTTCAGATAATCGGCGACCAGATCGTCCAATGACAGGCTGTCGAGGCCCTGGCGCAGCGCCGCATCGGCGCGGATATAGTCGTAGCGATCGGCGGCGATGGCGCGGGCATCGGCGGCGGAACGGATGATGCGCGGCCGGATGAAAACCATCAGGTTCGTCTTGGTGCGGTTCCGCGACCGCGACCTGAACAGATTGCCGAGGCCCGGAATGTCGCCAAGCAGCGGCGTCTTTTCGAGCGTGCGGCGCTCATTCTCGTCGAGCAGGCCGCCCAGCGCGATGATCTCGCCGTCGTCGACCGTCACCGTCGTTGCGATCTCGCGCTTGTTGAGAATGAGTTCCGGCGAATTCGACGACACCGGCCCGGCGATCGAGCTCACTTCCTGGCGCAGCGTCAGCTTGATGGTGCCGCCGGCGTTGATCTGCGGCCGCACATCGAGCTGGATGCCGACATTCTGGCGCTGGATGGTGCGAAAGGCATTGTCGAAATTGTTCGAAAGCGCCTCGCCGGTGGTCAGCGGCACGTCCTGGCCGACAAGAATGCGCGCCTGGGCATTGTCGAGCGTCATCACCGACGGCGTCGACAGCACGTTCGACGCGGTATCGCTGCGCACGGCGTTCAATACGAAACCGAACAGCGTATCGTTGGTCAGCTTGCCGCCGCCGCCGAAGGTGCCGCCGGTGGCGCCGAGCAGCGAGGTGACCGCGGCGTCGCGCAGCGCCTGCGCCGTCTCGCTTTCCTTGCCATAGCGTTTCTCGGCGGCGGCAGCGCCGGCGATGCTCAGCAAATTCGGCGCGGCATTGGAATAGTTGGTGCTGGCAAAGGGCACGGTGCTGCCGTTGGTGCCGGTCAGCAGGAACTGCACGCCGAGCTTCTGGGCGGCGACATCGCTGATCTCGACGATGATCGCTTCGACGAGCACCTGGTCGCGGCGGGTGTCGAGCTGGCGCACCACTTCACCCAATTGCCGCTGCACATCGGCGGGCGCTGCGATCACCAGCGCGTTGGCGCCTTCGTAGCGGACGATGACGGCGCGGCCGCGGCCGATGGTGGCCTGGGGGATGAGGCCGGCGCCGCTGCCACCGCCGGGGGCGCTGGCCGGCGCGGCGGTGTCGGTGCCGAACTGGCCGCCGGCCGTGGGCGCCGAACGATTGCTCCCGCTGCCCATGCTGGTGGTGAAGCCCGGCGCCTGCGGCACGGCGCTCGGCGCCTGGCCGACGAGCTGCTGGAGCACCGGCAGCAGCTTCTCGGCATCGGCATGGGCGAGGAAGATCACCCGCACCTCGGCGCCGGCGGCGGCGCGGGCGTCGAGCTCGGCGATGGTCGCCGCCAGCCGCGCGACGGCCTGGGGCTCGCCGCGCAGCGCCACGGCATTGGCGCTGTCGACGGGAACGATGGCGATTTGGCGGCCCTCGCCGCCGGTTCCGCCACTGCTGCCCAGCTGCGCCAGCGCCGCGGCGATCTCGCGGGCGCCGGCATTCTTCAGCGGCACGACCCGGCTGACCTGGCGGTCGCGATCGATACGGCGCACCAGTTCGGCGATCCTGGCGAGGTTGTCGGCATAATCGGCGACGATGACGGCATTGCCGCTGCGGTTGGCGGTCACGGCGCCGTCGCGGCTGACCAGCGGCCGCAACGTTTCCACCGCCGAAGCGGCGTCGATCGAATCGAGCCGGAACACCTGGGTGGCGAAACGGTCGCGGCCCTGGCCGCCGCCCGGCTGGGTCGCGGCGCCCTCGGCCGGGGCGATGCGGAAGGCACCGCCGGCGGCCGGCGTCACCACCATGCCATTGGCGCGCAGGGTGGACAGGAACAGCTCGAAATATTGCGACTGGCTGAGCGGTCGCTCGCTGACCACCGAAACCTTGCCGTTGACCCGCGGGTCGATGATGAACGTGCGCCCGGTGGCGCGCGCCACGTCCTGGATATAGGCCCGGATATCGGCATCGCGCAGGTTGATCGTCTGCTGCGCGGCGGCGCTGCCGGCGGCGACGAGCAGCAGGAGGGCGGCGGCGAGGCGCTTCATCGGGCGCTGCCATGCGCCGGAATGGCCAGCGTCAGCGTTCGCCCGCCGCGTTCAAGGCTGATGCTGCCGCCATCGGCGTCGAGGCGCCGGGCCAGGGCACCGGGATCGCCGATTGCCGCCACCGGCGTGCCATCAACGGCGACAAGCACATCGCCC
>JAIXZK010000249.1 GCA_027489695.1 Sphingomonadales bacterium | reverse complement strand
GAAGGTTGCCGCGGCCAGGATCATGCCGCCGTTGATGCGGTCGCGGCCGGAAACCACCGGCACGCCGGGCTCGTCGAAATACATGATCTTGACGAGGCGGAGGTAATAGAAAGCGGCGACCACCGAAGTGACGAAGCCGATGATGGCGAGCGGCACCAGCCCGGCGGCGATGGCGGCCTGAAACACCGCGAACTTCGGCCAGAAGCCGAGCAGCGGCGGGATGCCGGCCAGGCTGAACATGAACACCGCCAGTGCCGCGGCGAGGCCGGGCCGCACTTTCGAAAGCCCGGCAAGGTCGCTCATCAGCTCAACGGGCGTGCCATCGGCGCGCGACAATTGCAGCACGACAAGGAACGAGCCGAGCGTCATCGCCAGATAGACGGCGGTGTAGAACAGCAGCGCCTCGATGCCGAGCGGCGTGCCGGCGGCCAGGCCGACCAGCGCGAAACCGATATTGGCGATCGACGAATAGGCGAGCAGCCGCTTGACGCTGGTCTGGCCGATGGCCCCGACCGCGCCGAGCCCCATCGAGGCGACCGACAGGAACAGCACGATCTGCTGCCAATCGACCTGCATCGGCCCGAAAGCGCCGACCAGCACGCGCACCAGCAGGCCGAGCGCCGCCGCCTTGGGCGCCGCCGAGAAGAAGGCGGCAACCGGCGTCGGCGCGCCTTCATAGACGTCCGGCGTCCACATGTGGAACGGCACCGCCGAAATCTTGAAAGCGAGGCCCGAGATGATGAACACCAGCCCGATCAGCACGCCCAGCGAGCGTTCCGTGCGACCAGCAAGCAGATCATGGACGGCGCCGAACTCGGTCGAACCGGCGAAGCCGTAAACCAGGCTGATGCCGTAAAGCAGGATACCCGACGCCAGCGCGCCGAGGACGAAATATTTGAGGCCGGCTTCCGATGAGCGCGCCTCGCCGCGGTGGAAGGCGGCGAGCACATAGGCGGCCAGGCTCTGCAGCTCGAGCCCGACATAGAGGGTCAGCAGGTCGTTGGCCGAGACCATCATGCACATGCCCAGGGTCGCCAGCATCAGCAGCACCGGATATTCGAACCGCCCGGTCTTCGCCTGGGCGAGATAAGGCAGCGCCAGCAGCATCGAAGCCGCGGAAGCCGCCAGGATCAGGACCTTCAGGAACGCCGAAAACGGATCAGCGATGTAAAGGCCGTCGAAGCCGATCTGCGCGCCCGCCGGATCATCGGCAAGGGTGAAGCCGGCGATGCCGAGGATGGAGACCGCGACCAGGGTCAGCGGCACCAGTGCCCTGTCCCGCCCCAGAAAGGTGCCGAGCATCAGCGCCAACAGGCTGCCGGCGGTCAGCACGGCTTCCGGGCCGGCAAGCGCGATCGAGGCGATGGTCGGGTGCATCAATGATGGGTCCGCGCAAGCGTAGCGCCCTCGGCCGCGGTCGGGGCGACAACCGTCGGCAGTGCAGGCGTAAGGGTCATGTTGGTCGGCAAGGTGGCGAGTTCACGGCCCGAAACGCGATCGACGACGGCGGCGATGGCCGGGCGCATCGGGTCCTGGAAGCTCGACGGATAGACGCCCATCCACAGCACGGCGACCGCGATCGGCAGCAGGATGGCGATCTCGCGCGCCGACAGATCGGGCATGGCGCGCGTGTCGTCGCCCGCCGCCGTGCCGAACGCCACCCGCCAATAGAGGTAGAGCATATAGGCGGCGCCGAGGATGATGCCGGTGGTCATGACGAGCGTCGCCCAGGTCGAGGTCTGGTAAAGGCCGATCAGCACCAGGAATTCGGCGACGAAGCCGCTTGTTGCCGGCAGGCCGACGCTGGCCATGGTGAAGAACATCAGCAGCAGCGCATAGCGCGGCATGGTATCGGACAGGCCACCGTAGCGGGCGATCTCGCGGGTGTGCAGCCGGTCGTAGATGACGCCGACGCAGAGGAACAGCGCGCCCGAGACGAGACCATGGCTGAGCATCAGCACCATGGCGCCTTCGATGCCTTGCGTGTTCAAGGCGAACAGGCCGGCGGTGACGAACGCCATGTGGGCGACCGACGAATAGGCGATCAGCTTCTTCATGTCGTGCTGCACCAGTGCGACCAGGCTGGTGTAGACGACGGCGACCATCGACAGGCCGAAAACCAGCCAGATCAACTGCGCCGAGGCGTCGGGGAACATCGGCAGCGAGAAGCGCACGAAGCCATAGCCGCCGAGTTTCAGCAGCACGCCGGCGAGGATCACCGAGCCGGCGGTCGGCGCCTCGACGTGCGCATCGGGCAGCCAAGTGTGCACCGGCCACATCGGCATCTTGACGGCGAAGCTGGCGAAAAAGGCGAGGAACAGCCAGAATTGCACCGATTTGTCGAAATCGAAGCGGCTGAGCACGCCAATGTCGGTCGAGCCGGCGATGTTCACCATGTAGAGCATGGCGACGAGCATCAGCACCGAGCCGAGCAGCGTGTAGAGGAAGAATTTGTACGACGCATAGATGCGTCGCGCGCCGCCCCAGATGCCGATGATCAGGAACATCGGGATGAGGCCGGCTTCGAAGAAGAGATAGAAGAGGAAGATGTCGCGCGCCGCGAACGTGCCGATCATCAGCGATTCCATCAGCAGGAACGCCGCCATATATTCGGGCACGCGCTTCTGCACGGCTTCCCAGCTGGCCAGGATGCACAGCGGCATCAGGAAGACGCTGAGCACGATCAGCATCAGCGCAATACCGTCGATCCCGAGGTGCCAGGCGAGATAGGGCGCGAACAGCGGCAGATTCTCGACGAACTGGAACGGCGCGCCGGCGGCATCGAAGCCCGCCCACAGCACACAGCCCAGGCCGAATTCGACGATCGTCGTCACCAGCGCGACGATCCGCGCCCGCCCCGCGGCGTCCGGCCCGGCCGGCAGCGTCGCCAGCACCAGCGCCGCCACCACCGGCAGCAGGATCATGATGGAAAGGATCGGCATCCGATTACAGCCCGCCGCGCAGGAACCAGCCGGCGCCGGCGGCAAGACCGACCAGCATCACCAGCGCATAGGAATAGACATAGCCCGACTGGAAGCGCCGGGCGGCGACGCTGCCCGCCGCCACCACCGCGGCGGCGCCATCGGGGCCGAAGCGATCGATGGTGCGCTGATCGCCGCGCACCCAGAACAGCCGGCCAAGCGCCATGCTGCCGCGCACGAAGACAAGGCCGTAGAGCTCGTCGAAATACCATTTGTGGGTCAGGAAATCATAGGCCCAGCTCAACGTCTTGGCCCAGGCTGCCGGCACATTCGGGCGCAGCAGATAGGCATAGGCAGCGCCGGCAAGGCCGAGGAAGAAGGCGATGCTCGGCGTCCAGATCACCCAGGCCGGGACATGGTGCATGGCTTCCATCAGCGGTTCGCGGAAAGCGAGGCTGCCACGCCAGAACTCGCCGCCTTCATGGGCGCCGACGAAATTCTCGTGCCACAGCCAGCCGGCACCAAGCGCACCGACGCCAAGCACGAACAGCGGCACCAGCATCGACCAGGGCGCTTCATGCGGGTGATAGCCGGCGGTGCCGGTGGACGGGGCATGATGGCCGTGATCGTCATGGCCATGCGCATGGTCGTTATGGGCATGCTCGTCATGGCCGTGCTCGTCATGGCCGTGATCGCCATGGGCGTGATCGCCATGGGCGTGCATCGCGTGCTGGATATGCTCGCTGCCGGCCCAGCGTGGGGCGCCATAGAAGGTCAGGAACACCAGGCGCCATGAATAGAAGCTGGTCAGCAACGCAACCAGCGCCCCGACGAAGAAGGCGAAGCGCGCATGGTCGCTGCCATTGGCGAAGGCAGCTTCGAGGATGGCATCCTTGGAATAATAGCCGGCGGTGAAGAAGAAGCCGGTCAGCGCCAGGGTGCCGATCGTCATCATCGCGAAGGTGATCGGGATATGTTTCCGCAGGCCGCCGTAGAAGCGCATGTCCTGCTCATGGTGCATGGCATGGATCACCGCGCCGGCGCCGAGGAACAGCAGCGCCTTGAAGAAGGCGTGGGTGAACAGGTGGAACATCGCCGCGCCATAGGCGCCCGAGCCGGCGGCGAAGAACATGTAGCCCAATTGCGAACAGGTCGAATAGGCGATCACCCGCTTGATGTCGGTCTGCACCAGCGCGACGGAGGCGGCGAACAGCGCGGTGACGGCGCCGACACAGGTGACGACAGCCTGCGCCGTCACGCTTGCCTCGAACATCGGCGACAGGCGGCAGACCATGAACACGCCGGCCGTCACCATGGTCGCGGCGTGGATCAGCGCGGAGACCGGCGTCGGGCCTTCCATGGCGTCGGGCAGCCAGGTGTGCAGGCCCAATTGCGCCGACTTGCCCATGGCTCCCACGAACAGCAGCAGGCACAGCGTCGTCATCACATCGACGCGGGCGCCGAGGAAGCTGAACCCCTGCCCGGCATGTTGCGGCACCGCGGCCAGAATGGCGTCGAGCGACACCGTGCCGAACACCAGGAAGGTCGCGAAGATGCCGAGCGAAAAGCCGAAATCGCCGACGCGGTTGACGACGAACGCCTTCATCGCCGCGGCATTGGCGCTCGGCTTGTAATACCAGAAACCGATGAGGAGGTAGGAGGCGAGGCCGACGCCTTCCCAGCCGAAGAACATCTGGACAAGGTTGTCGGCGGTCACCAGCATCAGCATGGCGAAGGTGAACAGCGACAGATAGGCGAAGAACCGGCTCTGCGACGGGTCCTCCTCCATATAGCCCCAGCTGTAGAGGTGGACGAGCGCCGAAACGCTGGTGATCACCACCAGCATCACCGCGGTCAGCGTATCGACCTTCAGCGCCCATTGCACGACGAGGTCGCCCGAACGGATCCAGTCGAGCAGCGGCACCGTGTAGCCCTGCGCCCCTTCCAGCCAGAACTGGCTGAAGATCACCCACGACAGCGCCGCCGACAGGAACAGCCCGGCGGTGGTCAGGCCCTTGGCGGCGGTCGCCCCCATGGCGCGACCGCCGAGGCCGGCGAGCAGCGCCGTGACGAGCGGCGTGAAGACGAGAACGGGGATCATCAGCCCTTCAGCATGTCGGCATCGTCAACCGCGATCGTGCCGCGGTTGCGGAAATAGATAACCAGGATGGCCAGCCCGATCGCGGCCTCGCCGGCGGCGACGGTCAGCACGAACATCGCGAAGATCTGGCCATGGACCTGATGCAGGAACGCCGAAAAGGCGACGAAATTGATGTTCACTGCCAGCAGGATCAACTCGATCGACATCAGGATGATGATGATGTTCTTGCGATTGAGGAAAATCCCCAGCACGCCGAGCACGAACAGCGCCGCCGACACGGCGAGATAATGTTCGAGACCGATCACAGCTCGACCCCCTGCCCCAGCGCCGGCTTCGCCGTGTGCACCGCGCTCGCCGGCGTGCGCGCCACCTGGGCCGAAATGTCCTGCCGCTTGGTGCCGATGCGCTGGCGATGGGTCAGCACGATGGCGCCGATCATCGAAACGAGCAGCACCAGCCCCGCCGCCTGGAAAACGAACAGATAGCGGGTGTAGAGTTGCGAGCCGATCCATTGGGTGTTCGACATGCCCTCGGGCGCGCTGGCCAGCGTCGTCGCCAGCCCGGCGCCGTCGCCGCCGACCCAGCCCGAGGTCGCCAGCAGCAGTTCGGCCAGGATCACCCCGGCGACCGCCAGCCCGAGCGGCAGGTAGCGCGCCGTGCCGCTGCGCAGCGTGGCGAAATCGATGTCGAGCATCATCACCACGAACAGGAACAGCACGGCGACGGCGCCGACATAGACGATGACCAGCAGCATCGCCAGGAACTCGGCCCCCAGCAGCAGGAACAGCCCGGCGGCGTTGAAGAAGCAGACGATCAGCCAGAGCACCGAATGCACGGGGTTGCGCGCCGAGATGACCATCACGGCGGCGACCAGCAGCACGGTCGCGAACAGGTAGAAGGCGAAAATCGCGGTGGTCACCGAAAACTCTCTCTCAGGCCCGGCGAGCCGGACGGCCGGCGGATGCGGCGAGCTGACGCAGCAGCTGACGGGGGGCAGTTAGCGCCACGGCGCATCCGCCGCAAGGTTGGCGGCGATGGCGCGCTCCCACTTCTCGCCATTGGCGAGCAGCTTGTTCTTGTCGTAGATCAGTTCCTCACGGGTTTCCGTCGAAAATTCGAAATTCGGCGTCTCGACAATGGCATCGACCGGGCAGGCTTCCTGGCACAGGCCGCAATAGATGCACTTGGTCATGTCGATGTCGTAGCGCGTCGTGCGGCGCGAACCGTCGTCGCGCGGTTCGGCTTCGATGGTGATCGCCTGCGCCGGGCAGACGGCTTCGCACAGCTTGCAGGCGATACAGCGTTCCTCGCCATTGGGATAGCGGCGCAGCGCATGCTCGCCGCGGAAGCGGGGGGACAGCGGGCCCTTTTCATAGGGGTAGTTCAGCGTCGCCTTGGGGCGGAACATGTAGCTGAAGGTCAGCGCCATGCCGCGCACGAATTCGAGCAGCAGCAGCGACTTGGCCGAGCGGAGGATCGCATTCATTTGTTGGGGCCTCTGCGCTTCTTGGCCTCGTCGCGATACCACGCGACTGTGTTCCCGAAGACGGCGCCTATTAACACGGCGGGGTTTAGATACGAGTCGTCGAGCAACAACGTTAGTCCGCTCGTTACGACCAACACCAGCGCGGTGGTCGCCAACAATGGCAGGATTCTGTGGGTCACAACATGGCCCTCACCGGCGCCGCATCGAAATGGCCGCTGAACACCAGCCAGCCCGAGACGACGACAACCCAGAACAGCGACAGCGGCAGGAATACTTTCCAGCCCAGCCGCATCAGCTGGTCATAGCGGTAACGCGGCACCGTCGCCTTCACCCAAGCGAAGCAGAAGAACAGGAAGAAGATCTTCGCCAGCATCCAGACGAAGCCCGGGATATAGTAAAGCGGCGCCCAGTCGAGCGGCGGCAGCCAGCCGCCGAGGAACAGCACCGGGATCAGCGCGCACATGAACAGGATGTTGGCATACTCGCCAAGGAAGAACAGCGCGAAGGTCATCGACGAATATTCGACCTGGTAGCCCGCGACGAGTTCGGCTTCGGCTTCGGGAAGATCGAACGGCGGCCGGTTGGTTTCAGCCAGCGCGGTGATGAAGAACATGATGCCCATCGGGAACAGCAGCGGGTTGAAGATGTTGCCGTTCAGGATGCCGAGCACATTGCCCTTCTGCGCCATGACGATGTCGGAGAGGTTGAGGCTCTGCGCATAGAGCATCACCGCGACGAGGATGAACCCCATCGAGACTTCGTATGACACCATCTGCGCCGCCGAGCGCAGCCCGCCCAGAAAGGCGTATTTCGAATTGGACGCCCAGCCCGACATGATGATGCCATAGACACCCATCGACGAGACCGCGAAGACATAGAGCAGGCCGACATTGAGATCGGCGAGCACCAGGCCGGCGTCGAACGGCATCACCGCCCAGACCACCAGCGCCAGCACGAAGGTGATCATCGGCGCGAGCAGGAAGACGCCGGTGCTGGCGCCCGACGGGATGATGGTTTCCTTGAGGAACAGCTTGGCGGCATCGGCGAAGGTCTGCAGCAGCCCGAACGGCCCGACGACGTTCGGCCCGCGGCGCAGCTGCATCGCCGCCCAGATCTTGCGGTCGGCATAGACCGCCATGGCGACGCCGACCATCACCGGCAGGGCGATGGCGAGAATGAGGATCAGCGTGGCGGCGAACCAGCCAAGGCCATCGCCGAGATAGGTCTGGAAGAAGCCGGTGAAGGTCATTCCGCCGCCTCCAGCAGCCCGGCGCCGGCGCCGATCTGCGCGACGCATTCGGCCATGGTCTCGCTCGCCCGGGCGATCGGATTGGTCAGATAATAATTGCCGATCGGCAGCGCGATCGGGTCGGCGGGTGCCGGGCCGGCGGCGATTGCCAGCGGCGTTTCGGCGGCCGCTACCGTGTCAACGGCAACGAGATGCGGCCACTGCCGGCCGATGCGCGCCCGCAGTTCCGAAATATCGTCATAGGGCAGGCGCTGGCCGAGCACCTGCGACAGCGCCCGGAAGATCGTCCAGTCCTCGCGCGCCTCGCCAGGCGGGAAGACGGCGCGCAAGGCGCGCTGCACCCGACCTTCGAGATTGACCCAGGTGCCGGGCTTTTCGGCGTAAGCCGCGCCGGGCAGGATGACGTCGGCGGTGCGCACACCATGATCGCCATGGGTGCCAATGTAGACGGTGAAGACGTCGCGGCGCGGCGTCAGGTCGATCTCGTCGGCGCCGAGCACGAACAGCGCCTTCAGGCCTTCATCGCCGAGCATGCCGGCAACGCCGCCCTCGCTGACCAGCCCGAGGTCGAGCCCGGCGACGCGCGCTGCCGCATTGTGCAGCAGGTTCCAGCCGTTCCAGCCGTCACGAACCACCCGGAACTGCCCGGCCAGCGCCGCCGCCGCGGCCAGCACGCCCGGCGTCTTCAGCGCGCCCATGCCGAGGATGATCGCCGGCCGCTCCGCCGCCGCCAGCGCCTCGGCGATTTCGGCCGGCAGATCGGCGAGCAGCGCCGCATCGTCGCCGGCCCAATGCACCGGATAGGTCAGATCGACCGCCGGGCCGATGCCGAAGACCTTGGATTGGCCGCGCTTCGCCCGCTTGCGCAGCCGCACGTTCAGCAGCGGCGCCTCGCGGCGCGGGTCGGTACCGATCAGCAGCACGACATCGGCGGTCTCGATACCGGCCAGCCCCGAATTGAACAGGTAATTCCCGCGCGCCGCGACATCAATGTCGGCGCCGTCCTGCCGGCATTCGATCCGGGTCGCGCCAAGGCTGCCGAGCAGGTCCTGGAACGCCACCATGTCCTCGACCGCGGCGAGATCGCCGACCAGCCCGGCAATGGCCGCGCCCGGCACCCCGGCCAGCCCGGCCTTGATGGCGGCGAAGGCGTCGCCCCAGCTTGCCGGCTGCAACCGGCCATCGACCCGCACCCAGGGCTTGTCGAGCCGGCGCTCGCTGAGACCATCGCAGGCAAAGCGGCCCTTGTCCGACAGCCATTCCTCGTTGACGTCATCGTTAATGCGCGGGGTGATGCGCAGCACGGCGGGGCCGCGGCTGCCGATGACGATGTTCGATCCGACGGCGTCCATCACATCGATGCCGTCGGTCTTCTTCAGCTCCCAGGGCCGCGCCTGAAAGGCATAGGGCTTCGAGGTCAGCGCGCCGACCGGGCAGAGATCGATGATGTTGCCGGAAACTTCGCTGGTCACCGCCTTTTCGAGATAGGAGGTGATCTGCATGTTCTCGCCGCGGCCGATGGCGCCGATTTCCTCGACCCCGGCGACTTCCTCGGCAAAGCGCACGCAGCGGGTGCAATGGATGCACCGCGTCATCACCGTCTTGACCAGCGGCCCCATGAACTTTTCGGTGACGGCCCGCTTGTTCTCGTCATAGCGGGTGAAGCCCTTGCCATAGGCGATCGACTGGTCCTGCAGGTCGCATTCGCCGCCCTGGTCGCAGATCGGGCAATCGAGCGGGTGGTTGATGAGCAGGAACTCCATCACCCCTTCGCGCGCCTTTTTCACCTTGGGCGTCGTCGTCAGGATCACCTGGCCATCGGCGGCCGGCATGGCGCAGCTCGCCACGGGCTTGGGCGCCTTTTCCATCTCGACAAGACACATGCGGCAATTGCCGGCGATCGACAGCCGCTCATGATAGCAGAAGCGCGGCACCTCGACGCCGGCGGCCTCGCAGGCCTGCAGCACCGTGGCGCCGGCCGGCACCTCGACCTCGATCCCGTCGACACGCACCTTGGGCATCAGCGGCTCCCCATGGCGGGGCAGGAGTTCAGAGGCGCGGGAGCGCTCGCGGCCATGGTCCAATCCAACGAAGGCAACGCGGCAATCTCGCGTTGCGGCAGGGCTATAACGGCGGCTTTCGCCGATGGGAAGGCGCTGCGGCGCCATTGTCGCTGCCGCGTGCCGCCATGGTGACGCGGATCGGGCCGAGCCGACCACGGGGACTGATCCCGAACGCCCGTAGCCGGCCTTCGTCCAATAAACACGAAAATAAATTACGATGCCGAAATAATATCGGATACGTACAACAACTGTATTTTCGCGTAGAAGTCGAAACACTTTCACAACTTACCCGAAGGTTCCCATCGGTTCATCGCTTTTTTCGATTTGGCGTCGATAGCTTCATAAATCCTACACCCGAAAGACGGTAGCGGGATTGCGCAGACCGCCTCCCGGGGGGGAGCATTTGCCGGCGCGGTGCCGGGCGGCTGCGATCAAGTTGCGGGGGGTTTTTCATGATCCATGTTGCACTGCGGCCGCTGGCCGCCGTCGCCTGCCTGTTGTCGGTCGCCATTGCGACGCCGGCCGCGGCGGTTACCCCCTCGATGAAGGGCTGGCGCTGGGCACGCAGCGCCAATCTCAACCTTGCGATCGGTGACAATCTGTCCGCGGCCTGGAAGCCCTATCTCGCCCCGGCGACCGCCGCCTGGTCGATCGATCCGATCATCGACATGACGCCCGTTGCCGGCAAGGCGACGACCCCGGCCTGCGCGCCGGTCTATGGCACCGTCCAGGTCTGCAATGGCGCCTATGGCTTCAACGGCTGGCTTGGCTACACCAATGTCTGGCTGTCGAGCGGCTATATCGTCATGGCCAATGTCCGGCTGAACGACAGCTATTTCGCGTCGGCCAAATACAACACCACGGCCTGGCGCGAGATGACGATCTGCCATGAACTCGGCCATTCGCTCGGGCTCGATCATGCCAACAGCGTCAAGACCAACGCCAATCTCGGCACCTGCATGGATTACACCAACGATCCGACCGGCCTCACCAGCAACGGCCCGCTCGCCAATGTCACACCCTATGGTGGTGATTTCGCCGGCCTCGCGGCGCTCTACGCGCTGCCCGGCGGCGTCCAGCTCGTCCAGACCAGATTCACCATCGTCGGCGAAGGCCTTGGCGTGCCCGAACCGGCAAGCTGGATGATGCTGATCGCAGGGTTCGGCCTGGTCGGCGCGACGCTGCGGTGGCGGCGATCCGCCGCCGCCTGATCGGCGCACGCCGGCGTTGCGACTTTGCCACCGGCCTGTCATCTGCGGGCCATG
>JAIXZK010000145.1 GCA_027489695.1 Sphingomonadales bacterium | reverse complement strand
GGCGTGCTCGGCTGGGGCGTCGGCGGCATCGAGGCGGAAGCCGCCATGCTCGGCCAGCCGGTCAGCATGCTCATCCCCGAAGTCGTCGGCTTCAAGCTGAAGGGCGCGCTGTCGGAAGGCGTCACCGCCACCGATCTGGTGCTCACCGTCACCCAGATGCTGCGCAAGAAGGGCGTCGTCGGCCGCTTCGTCGAATTCTTCGGCCCCGGCCTGCAGGCGCTCACCCTCGCCGATCGTGCCACCATCGCCAATATGGCGCCGGAATATGGCGCCACCTGCGGCTTCTTCCCGATCGACGAAGCGACGCTCGATTACATGCGCCTGTCGGGCCGCGAGCCGGCGCGCGTCGCGCTGGTCAAGGCCTATTGCCAGGCGCAGGGCCTGTGGCACGACGCCTCGACCCCCGATCCGGTCTTCACCGACACGCTGGAGCTCGAACTCGGCAGCGTGCTGCCCAGCCTCGCCGGCCCGCGCCGCCCGCAGGACAAGGTGCTGCTGTCGGACGCCAAGCCGGCCTTCGAAAGCGAGCTCGCCGGCGGTTACAAGCAGGGCGAGCGCATGGGCTTCCGCGCCCCCGTCGCCGGCGCCAATTACGATATCGGCCATGGCGATGTCGTCATCGCCGCGATCACCAGCTGCACAAATACGTCGAACCCCAATGTGCTGGTCGCCGCCGGCCTCGTCGCCCGCAAGGCGCATGCCCTCGGCCTCAAGTCCAAGCCCTGGGTGAAGACCTCGCTGGCGCCGGGTTCCAAGGTCGTCACCGATTATTTCGCGAAATCAGGCCTGCAGGCCGACATGGACGCGCTGGGCTTCAACCTGGTCGGCTATGGCTGCACCACCTGCATCGGCAATTCGGGCCCGCTGCCCGAGCCGATCTCGGAAGCGATCAACGGCAATGACATCGTCGCCGCCTCGGTATTGTCGGGCAACCGCAATTTCGAAGGCCGCGTCTCCCCGGACGTGCGCGCCAATTACCTCGCCTCGCCGCCGCTGGTCGTCGCCTATGCGCTCGCCGGCAGCATGCGCAAGGATCTGAGCAAGGAAGCCATTGGCGAAGGCAGCGACGGCCAGCCGGTGTATCTGAAGGACATCTGGCCGACCAACCAGGAAGTCGCCGCCATGGTGCTGTCCTCGGTGACGCCGGAAATGTTCGCGGCGCGCTATGCCGATGTCTTCCTGGGCGACGAGCGCTGGCAGGGCATCAAGGTCGAAGGCGGCGCCACCTATCGCTGGAACCCGGCCTCCACCTATGTGCAGAACCCGCCCTATTTCGAAGGCATGACGATGACGCCGCAGCCGACGCACGACATCGTCGGCGCCCGGCCGCTCGCCATCTTCGGCGATTCGATCACTAC
Source organism: Sphingomonadales bacterium (assembly GCA_027489695.1). Lineage (GTDB taxonomy): Bacteria > Pseudomonadota > Alphaproteobacteria > Sphingomonadales > Sphingomonadaceae > Sandarakinorhabdus. Next base: position 1,383 of record JAIXZK010000145.1, on the reverse strand, counting down.
CGACCACATCTCGCCGGCCGGTTCGATCAAGGAAGTCTCGCCAGCGGGCCGCTACCTTTCCGAGCGCCAGGTCGCCCGCGCCGAATACAACAGCTATGGCGCCCGCCGCGGCAACCATGAAGTGATGATGCGCGGCACCTTCGCCAATATCCGCATCCGCAACGAAATGGTCCCCGGCGTCGAAGGCGGCGTCACCCGGCATGTGCCGTCGGGCGAGCAGCTCGCCATCTATGACGCCGCGATGAAGTATCGCGATGAAGGCACCGCGCTCGTCATCGTCGCCGGCAAGGAATATGGCACCGGCTCGTCGCGCGACTGGGCGGCGAAGGGCACCACGCTCCTGGGTGTCCGCGCCGTCATCGCCGAAAGCTTCGAGCGTATCCACCGCTCGAACCTGGTCGGCATGGGTGTGCTGCCGCTGCAGTTCGTCGAGGGCAGCGACCGCAAGACCGTCGGCCTTGATGGCAGCGAGACCTTCGACATCGCCGGCATCGCCGATCTCAAGCCGCGCCAGATCGTCAGCGTCGCCTTCACCCGCGCCGATGGCAGCGCCGGCAGCTTCGATGCCGTCTGCCGCATCGATACCGAGCAGGAGCTGGCCTATTTCTACGCCGGCGGCATCCTGCCCTATGTGCTGCGCAAGCTGGCGGCGTGACGGGAGAGACGATCGCGCTGGCCATCGAGGCGGCCGGCTGGATCGGCGCGTTGCTGATCCTCATCGCCTATCTGCTGGTCTCGGCCGGGCGCCTGTCCGGCCAGTCGGTGGCGTTCCAGGCGATGAACATCGTCGGCGCGCTCGGCTTCGTCATCAATTCGGGCGCACATGGCGCGCTGCCGTCGACGGTGCTCAACGTGATCTGGATGGGCATCGGCGCGGTGACGCTGTGGCGGGCGCGGCGGGCCGCGACGCGATAAGTCGCTGCCGGCGCCGCAGCGCCGGCAGCGCACTGGTTCCCGTCGATTCGCTCGCTGTCACGGTGGCATCTGGCGGCGCGACGCCATGCATCGAGATGAACGAAAGCGTGAAAAGACCGTAACTGAACGGCCCTTACGTGACTTTTTTGTCACAACCCGGCGTTCGGCGCGAATTGCCGGACAGGGCAAATTGACATCAATCGAATCCCGGTCAGACTGGCCTCAGTGCAGATTGATTTCGCGTCCCAGCTTTCGGCGATAGTGCCCGTTTCCCACCGGGGAAGCGGCGATTTCTATCATGGTCGCGACGAACATCTTGCCTGCGCGACGCCAAAGCGGATGGCGTCGTTTCATGCCCGTTTCGGTTTCGTCCTGCCTCGCCAGAGCGCGTCGGCGAGACGTGACGCACGGGCCCTTCCGGGTGCCGCGACCCGTCCATAAATGATAACACAGGGGTATAATCATGGG
>JAIXZK010000139.1 GCA_027489695.1 Sphingomonadales bacterium | reverse complement strand
GACGCCGATGCCATCGCCACCGCGCTGCGCGAGGCCGAGGAGGAGGTGGCGCTGGCGCCGTCGCTGGTCGAGGTGCTCGGCACGCTGGGGCCCTATGCCACCGGCACCGGCTTCGTCATCACGCCCGTCGTCGGGCTGGTGCCGCGCGATGTCGCGCTGGTGCCGCATGCCGAGGAAGTCGCCGAAGTGTTCCGCGTGCCGTTCGATCATGTCATCGATCCGGCCAATCACCAGCGCCGGACCGGCGAATGGCAGGGCCGGCGGCGCGATTTCTATGTGATCCAGGCGGGGGACCGCGAAATCTGGGGGGCGACGGCGGGGATCCTCGTCAATCTGTCGCGGCAATTGCCGTGACGCTGCCGCCGCTCGACTGGCCGGAAAGCCAATCCGGCCGCACACTGCTGGCGGCGCTCGACGCCGGGGCGGGGGAAACGCGGCTGGTCGGCGGCGCGGTACGCGATGCGCTGCTGGGGTTGCCGGTCAAGGACATCGATCTCGCGACACGCCTGCTGCCGGAAGCGGTGATGCGGCGGCTGGCGGCGGCGGGGCTGAAGGCGGTGCCGACGGGCCTTGCCCATGGCACGGTGACGGCGGTGGCGCCGGGGCTGGTGGCGGAAGTCACCACCCTGCGCCGCGATGTCGAAACCTTCGGCCGCAAGGCGGAAGTCGCTTTCACCGATGATTGGCAGGAAGACGCCAGCCGGCGCGATTTCACCATCAACGCGCTCTATGCGACGCTGCCCGGCGGCGAGATCAGCGATTATTTCGGCGGCCTCGCTGATCTGGCGGCGCGGCGGGTGCGCTTCATCGGCGATCCGCTGCAGCGCATTGCCGAGGATCACTTGCGCATCCTGCGTTTTTTCCGCTTTTCGGCGCGCTTTGCCGGCGACGGGCTGGACCGCGACGGCCTTGCCGCCTGCACGGCGCGCGCCAATGATCTCATGGCCTTGTCGCGCGAGCGCATTGCCATGGAGATGCAGGGCCTGCTCGGCGTCGCCGATCCGCTGCCGGTGGTGACCATCATGATCCGCGCCGAAATCCTGCGGCCGGTGCTGCCCGAAATCACCGCGGCGGCCTTGCCCGCGTTGGCGCGAACCCTGGCGGCGGAGGCGGCGAGCGGCATCGCCGGCGACTGGCGGCGGCGGCTGGCGGCGCTGCTGCCGCCGGATCGCGGCGTGGCCGAGGATGTCGGCGCGCGGTTGCGGCTGTCGAACCTCGATCGCGCCCGCATCGTACGCGCCGTGCTGCCCTGGGACGCATCGCCCGTGCTGGCGACGGCGTGGCGGGATGGCGCCGAGGCCGTGCTCGACCGGCTGCTCATCGCTGGGGAAAGCGGGGAGGCGGTGCGCAGCATGGCGGCCTGGCAACGCCCGCGGCTGCCGGCATCGGGACGCGACATCATCGCCCGCGGCATCGCGGCGGGGCCGGCGGTGGCCGCCGCGCTTGGTCGCTTCGAACGCGCCTGGGTCGCGGCCGGCTTCCCCATGGAGACGGCGACGGTCGCGGCCCTGCTGGACCGCGCCGTCGCCGACGCCTGAAACCCGGATGACTGGCCCCCGCTAGCCGGTGCGGCCTGAGGCGCTGCCCGACAAACCGCCCGTTCCGGCGCATGGTTCCCGGTGGCGGCGGCTCCGGGCGCCGTCAGGCCTCGTCCTGCCCCATCACCCTGACGCCTCGCCGCGCCAGGGCCTCGCGCAGCAGCATCTCGATCTCGGCATTGACGCTGCGCAGATCGGTCGCCGCCACCCGCTCGATCGCCGCGTGGAGATCGGGATCGAGACGCAGTGCGAAGGCCTTGCGGTTCTTCACCGTGCTATTGATAGAGCGTGCCGGTGTTGAGCACCGGCTGGGTATCGCGCTCGCCGCACAGCACCACCATCAGGTTCGAAACCATCGCGGCGCGGCGCTCGTCGTCCAGTTCGACGACTTTCTTCTCGCTGAGCATGGCCAGCGCCATCTCGACCATGCCGACGGCACCGGCGACGAGCGTTTCGCGCGCCGCCACCACCGCCGCCGCCTGTTGCCGGCGCAGCATGGCGCCGGCGATTTCGGGGGCATAGGCGAGGTGGGTGAAGCCGCATTCGTCGACGGTAATGCCGGCCACCGCCAGCCGGGCGATCAGCTCGGTGCGAAGTTCGGTGCTGACCTGGTCGTGATGGCCGCGCAGCGTGACTTCCTTGTGCTCGAAATCGTCATAAGGATAGCGCGCGCCGATGGTGCGGATCGCGGCTTCCACCTGGGCCAGCACGAAGCTGCGATAATCATCGACATCGAACAGCGCCTGCGCCGTGTCGGTCACCCGCCAGACGACTTGCGCGGCGATCTCGATCGGGTTGCCGCGCTGATCATTGACCTTGATCATCTGCGAAATCAGGTTGGTGGCGCGCAGCGAAATCTTGGCCTTGCCCATCCACGGCCAGGTCCAGCGCAGGCCGGGGGCGCGGTCGCTGCCGCGATAGGCGCCGAACAGGGTGATGGCGGCGGCTTCATTGGGCTGCAGCTTGTAGAAGCCGGGCAGCACGAACATTGCCGCGATGGTGCAGGCCGGCACCAGCGAGGCCATGCCGAAATCGCCGGCCGCCGCCATCACCGTCGACGAGGCGCCGAGCACCAGGATGAACAGCAGCAGCGCCAGCATGACAAAGCCGTTGCCGCCGCCGCCGGGGATTTCGCGGCTGGGCTGTTGGCGGGGTGCATCCATGGCAGGGCTCCGAAAATGATATCATGATAATATCATTTCGGCGGGCGAACGCCAAGGGGGGCGGTGGTTCGGCCTCTCCGAAGCCCATCCCCGACCCCTCCCGTTGGCGGGAGGGGAGAAGCAAGGCGTTACGCGGCCGGCGGCGGCGTCTGGTCGTCGTCGCGCCGCGGCCGCGGCTTGAAAATGCCCGCCGGGTCCTTGGTGGCGACATACATGAACCACGCCAGCATGGCGAGGAACAGGACGATGAAGAGCAGGACTGGGATCATGGCGAAAGCCTAGTCCGGCGCCCGGCGCTTGGCGAGGGGGCAGGGGGTCGCGCCGCTCCCCCTTACGCGTCGAACCTGCCGCTGCGCGGGAAGCCCGTCGGCGGCAACCGCCCGGCGCTGCCGCGCGGGCCCTTCCAGAAGCCGAGATCGGCTTCGCTGCGCGTCCGGCCGCTGTCGCCGCCCAT
>JAIXZK010000352.1 GCA_027489695.1 Sphingomonadales bacterium | reverse complement strand
CGCCGCCCAATGCGGTGCCATGGATGGCGGCGATCACCGGCACCGGCGCGCCCTCCATCGCGTCCTGTACGGCGGGCAACGAGGCGCCGCGCGGGGGCTTGCCGGATTCCGAGATATCAGCACCGGCGATGAAGGTGCGGCCGGCGCAGATCAGCACGATCGCCTTGGCATCGGCGCCGACCGCCTTGAAGGCGCCGTCGAGTCCGTCGCGGACATCGGCGCTCAAGGCGTTGACCGGCGGCGAATTGACGGTGACGATGGCAATCCCGCCATCATGGGACAGATCGACGACGGCATTGATGGCGGTCATGGCAGGCTCCCCAAGGATGTTTGCACCCGTCCTTAGCGCCTCGCGCGGCGGCTGCCACTCCCCACAGCGACAGTCCTTGCCGGCACCGAGACGGCGGCCTAGTCTTGGCGCCATGGAAATGCGTTCCGCCCATGGCCCCGCTCTTGCCCTTGCCGTGCGCCGCGCCGCGCTGCCGGCGCTGTGCATCCTCGCCGCCGCCTATTTCGTCAGCCACGCCATCGGCGCGCCGACCGGCGTGCTCGCCTGGCGCGAATATCGCGACGAGAAGCTGGCCTTGCAGGCCGAAGTGGCGCGCCGCGCCGAGACCCGGGCCGCGCTCGACCGGCAGCTGAAGCTGCTCGATCCGCGCAAGGTCGACCGCGATCTCGCCGACGAGATGGTGCGCCGCAATCTGAATGTCGTGCAGCCCGACGAGGTCATCGTGCCGCTCGATCCGGAGCCGGCGGCGCGCTGAATAGCTATGCGTAACCGCAAGGGGCCGCTCCTGCGCCCTTGAGGTTGCGTGGCTTTGCCGGCTATAGCGGCAGGGTTACATAAGGGGTGAACCGGAATGGCGCGTTCCACCAGGACATCGGCAGCAGCAAAAAACGCGGATCCGAACCCGCGACCCGGCGATTGGCCGCGGGCTCCGCAACCGGAACGGTACAAGGCTTCCCGGGAAGAGCTGCTCGGCTTCTATCGCGAGATGCTGCTGATCCGGCGTTTCGAGGAACGCGCCGGCCAGCTTTACGGCATGGGGATGATTGGCGGTTTCTGCCACCTCTACATCGGCCAGGAAGCCGTTGTCGTCGGCATGCAGGCGGCGCTCAAGCGAACCGATTCGGTTATCACCGGCTATCGTGACCATGGCCATATGCTGGCCGCCGGCATTCCCGCCAATGCGGTGATGGCGGAGCTGACCGGTCGCGCCGCCGGCATTTCCAAGGGCAAGGGCGGTTCGATGCACATGTTCAGCGTCGAACATGGCTTCTACGGCGGCCATGGCATTGTCGCGGCGCAGGTGCCGCTCGGCACCGGCCTGGCCTTTGCTCACAAGTACAAGGGCGATGGCGGCCTGTCGGTCACCTATTTCGGCGATGGCGCGTCGAACCAGGGCCAGGTCTATGAAAGCTTCAACATGGCCGAGCTGTGGAAGCTGCCGGCGATTTTCGTCATCGAAAACAACCAGTACGCCATGGGCACCAGTGTCAATCGCTCGTCGAGCGAGGACCAGCTCTACCGGCGCGGTGAAAGCTTCCGGGTGCCGGGCCTGCAGGTCGATGGCATGGATGTGCTCGCCGTGCGCGGTGCCGCGGCGGCGGCGGTGGAATGGGTGCGCGCCGGCAAGGGGCCGCTGCTGCTCGAAATGAAGACCTATCGCTATCGCGGCCATTCCATGTCCGATCCGGCGAAATATCGCAGCCGCGAGGAAGTCGCCGCGATGCGCGAGAAGAGCGATCCGATCGAACACGCCAAGCGCGAGATCCTGGAAGCCGGCTTCGCCGATGAGGCGGCGCTGAAGGCGATCGACAAGGAAGTCCGCGATATTGTCGTGACCGCCGCCGATTTTGCCGAAGCAGCGCCGGAACCGGCGCCGGCCGAACTCCATACCGATGTGCTGGTGGGGACCTACTGATGGCCGAAATCAAGCTGCCCGCCATGTCCCCCACCATGGAGGAGGGGACGCTGGCCAAATGGCTGGTCGCCGAGGGCGATATCGTCAAGCCGGGCGACGTCATCGCCGAGATCGAGACCGACAAGGCGACGATGGAGCTGGAAGTCGATGACGGCGGCACGGTGGCGAAGCTGCACGTGCCGGCGGGCAGCGAAGGCGTGAAGGTCGGCGCGCTGATCGCGACGATTTTGGGTGAGGGGGAGACGGCTGCTCCGCCAGCGGCAGCGGTTGCGGAAAGGCCTGCGCCCGAGGCCCCGCTCATGCCGAGCGCAGTCGAGGCACGCCCGGAAGCCCCGGCCGCTCCGGCTCCCACGAGCCCCGTCGTCGAGCCGGAAGCCACTGGCCCCACGAAACGCCAGACCGTCCGCGAAGCCCTGCGCGACGCCATGGCCGAGGAAATGCGCACGACGCCGGAAGTCTTCGTGATGGGCGAGGAAGTCGCCGAGTACCAGGGCGCCTACAAGGTGACGCAGGGCCTGCTGGAGGAGTTCGGCGCGACGCGGGTCGTCGATACGCCGATCACCGAATATGGCTTTGCCGGGCTGGGCGCCGGCGCGGCGATGGGCGGGCTGAAGCCGATCGTCGAGTTCATGACCTTCAATTTCGCCATGCAGGCGATCGACCACATCATCAATTCTGCCGCCAAGACCAACTACATGAGCGGCGGCCAGATGCGCTGCCCGATCGTCTTCCGCGGGCCGAATGGCGCTGCGTCGCGCGTTGCCGCGCAGCACAGCCAGAATTTCGGCCCCTGGTATGCCAGCGTGCCGGGCCTGATCGTCATCGCGCCATACAGCGCGGCGGACGCCAAGGGCCTGTTGAAAAGCGCCATCCGTTCGCCGGACCCGGTGGTGTTCCTGGAGAATGAACTGCTCTACGGCCAGACCTTCGATGTGCCGGAAGGCGAGGCGACGGTGCCGATCGGCAAGGCGCGGGTGGTGCGCGAAGGCAAGCATGTCACGCTGGTCAGCTATTCGATCGGCGTTGGCGTCGCGCTCGATGCGGCGACGCAGCTGGCGGCGGAAGGCATCGAGGCGGAAGTCGTCGACCTGCGCACCCTGCGCCCGCTCGATACGGCGACGGTGCTGGCGTCGCTGAAGAAGACCAACCGCATGGTGGTGGTGGAGGAAGGCTGGCCGGTCTGCTCGATTTCGAGCGAGATCATCGCTGTGGCGATGGAACAGGGCTTCGACGACCTCGACGCGCCGGTGTTGCGGGTGACCAATGTCGATGTGCCGCTGCCCTATGCGGCGAATCTGGAGAAGCTGGCGCTGGTCAAGGTCGAGGACGTGGTCGCGGCGGTGAAGAAGGTGAACTATCGATGATCGACATCACCATGCCTGCCCTCTCCCCGACGATGGAGACCGGCACCCTGTCGAAATGGCTCGTCAAGGTCGGCGATGTCGTCAAGTCGGGCGATCTGCTTGCCGAGATCGAGACCGACAAGGCGACGATGGAGGTCGAGAGCATCGACGAAGGCATTGTCGCCGCGCTGTTGGTTGCTGAGGGTACCGAGGCGGTGCCGGTGGGGCAGGTGATCGCGCGGTTGGCGGGGGAAGGGGAGGCGGTTGAGGCGGGGCCTTCTTCTTCTCCCCTCCCGCCTGCGGGAGGGGTCGGGGGTGGGCACGCAGCCTCCGCCGCAGCTGCTTCGCCTGTTGAGGACCGTACCCACCCCCAACCCCTCCCGCAAGCGGGAGGGGAGCCGGCTTTCGCCCCGATCCCCGGCAATCGCATCGTCGCCTCTCCGCTCGCACGCCGCATCGCCGGGCAGCAGGGGGTTGATCTTGCCGGCATCGCCGGGTCGGGTCCGAACGGCCGGATCGTGCGCGCCGATGTCGAGGCAGCAGCGGGCAGGGCGCCGGCTCCGGTGGCCGCGGCTCCGGCGCCGGCGGCTGCGCCTGCTCTGGTGGCAGCGAGCCCACCCCCGACTCCGCCGGCGGCCGCGAAGAGCGAGAGTTTCGGCCCGCCCTTCTCCGACATCCCGCACACGCAGGAAAAGCTCGGCAATGTCCGCAAGGTCATTGCGCGCCGGCTGACCGAGGCCAAGCAGACCGTCCCGCACTTCTATCTGACCAGCGACGTCCGCATCGATGCGCTGCTGAAACTGCGCGGCGAGCTCAACAAGGCGCTGGAGCCGCGCAAGATCAAGCTCAGCGTCAACGACATGGTGATCAAGGCGCTGGCGCTCGCCCTGCGCCAGGTGCCGGCGGCCAATGTCTCCTTCCAGGGCGACACGCTGGTCCGCTACGATCGCGCCGATATCTCGGTGGCGGTGGCGGCGCCGTCGGGCCTGATCACGCCGATCATCGTCGGCGCCGATGCGAAACCGATGTCGGTGATCGCGACGGAAATGCAGTCGCTCGCCGCCAAGGCGCGCGAGGGCAAGTTGCAGCCGGCCGAATATCAGGGCGGCACGGCGAGCGTGTCCAACCTCGGCATGTATGGCATCAAGCAGTTCGACGCCGTCATCAACCCGCCGCAGGGCATGATCCTGGCGGTCGGCGCCGGCGAGAAGCGGCCGTTCGTCGTCGATGACGCGCTCGCCATCGTCACGGTGATGACGGTGACCGGCAGCTTTGACCACCGCGCCATCGATGGCAGCGACGGCGCCGAACTGATGGCAGCGTTCAAGGCGCTGATCGAGGCGCCGCTGGGGCTGGTGGCGTGAGCTATCCACTGTGAGCGCAGCCGTAACGCAGGTCGCGACAGCAGTCGCATCGGCGATGCTTGCTGGAATTATAACCACCTTGTTGACCACGATTTACGTAAACACCGAGGCGGGATTTTGGTCCTCTTGGACGATTGCCTGGCTCTCGAGCGTAATAATTGCAATAATTCACATATCTATTGCCTCGTTGTTATTGAGATTTAACATGTTTATGGATTTCGATAAATTCTCGCAGCATATCTTTTATGGTGCAATTGCGGGCCTTATATCGTTGTTATTTATGGCGATCCTCTTCGTGGATTGGAAGCTATTGCTTCCTTGGGATGTCGTATTGGCGGCGGTAACGGGGATGGTCGCGACGGCGATTTGGTATCTCGCCAAAAAATTCATACATCTCGGTTAATGATTTGGAGCGTCTGATGGCTGAACAATTCGATCTCGCCATCCTCGGCTCCGGACCCGGCGGCTATGTCGCCGCGATCCGGGCGGCGCAGCTGGGGCTAAGTGTTGCCATTGTCGAGCGCGAGCGGCTCGGCGGCATCTGCCTCAACTGGGGGTGCATCCCGACGAAAGCGCTGCTGCGGACCAGCGAGATCTACCATTACATGCAGAATGCCGCGGCCTATGGGCTGAGCGCCGACAATGTCTCCTTCGATCTCGCCAAGGTGACGGAGCGCAGCCGCAAGGTGGCGGGGCAGCTGAACGCCGGCGTCAAGGGCTTGATGAAGAAGCACAAGGTCACCGTCGTCGAAGGCGAGGGGCGGCTGACGGCGGCGACGGAGATCACGGTCAAGACCGGCACCGGTGATCGCGTGCTTCGAGCCAAAAACGTCATCGTCGCCACCGGCGCCCGCGCCCGCGACCTGCCCGGCGTGCCTGCCGATGGCCTGCGCGTCTGGACCTATCGCCACGCCATGGTGCCGCCGGAAATGCCGACGAAACTGCTGGTCATCGGATCGGGTGCCATCGGCGTCGAATTCGCCAGCTTCTACCGCGACATGGGCGCCGAAGTGACCATCGTCGAAATGCTCGATCGCATCCTGCCGGTGGAAGACGAGGAAGTCTCCGCCTTCATGGCGAAGGCGCTGACGAAACAGGGCATGACCATCATCACCGGCGCGAAAGTCAGCGATGTGGTGTCGACCCCCGGCGATGTCGGCGCCACCATCACCACCGGCGATGGCAAGGCGACGGCGCAGCGTTTCAGCCATGTCATCGTCGCCATCGGCATCGTGCCCAATACCGAAAACATCGGCCTCGAAGAGCTGGGCGTTGTGACGAACCGCGGCCATATCGAGGTCGATGGCTTCGGCCGCACCAATGTGCCCGGCCTGCACGCCATCGGCGATGTCACCGGCCCGCCCTGGCTCGCGCACAAGGCCAGCCATGAAGGGATCGTCTGTGTCGAGAAACTCGCCGGCGGCAGCCCGCATGAATTCACCACCGGCAACATCCCCGGCTGCACCTACAGCCGGCCACAGGTCGCCAGCGTCGGCCTGACCGAAGCGAAGGCGATCGCCGCCGGCCATGCGGTCAAGGTCGGCAAATTCCCGTTCATCGGCAATGGCAAGGCCATCGCGCTCGGTGAGGCGGAGGGCTTCGTCAAGACGGTGTTCGATGCCGGCACCGGCGAGCTGCTCGGCGCGCACATGGTCGGCGCTGAGGTCACCGAACTGATCCAGGGCTATGTCATCGCCCGCGGCCTCGAAACCACCGAAGCCGAGCTGATGGAAACCGTCTTCGCCCATCCGACCCTGAGCGAGATGATGCATGAATCGGTGCTCGGCGCCTATGGCCGGGCACTGCACATCTGACCCCTTGCTGACGCCGGGCAGCACCCCCTGATCGTCTTGCTGCTTCTTGCCGGCGGCAGCGGTATCTTGCCGCAACTGTCGGCGCTGTGCCCCCGGGCGCGCCCTGGCGAGATCATCGTCTGTGCCGATGCCGAACCGCGCCGCTCGCCATGGCGACTGCCGACCGCGCCAGCGCCGGTGGACGGCGCCGCCCATAGCGCCAGCGTGTCGCGGGAGCGCAATGCCTTGATCGCGCAGGACAATGCCAGCAGCGGCAGTTGTTCCAGCGTCGGCCCTGGAGGCTGGACCGGCTGCCGCTATCGCGATTTCAAGCGGAATGTCGAACAGGCCGCCGGCCAGCGTGATGCGCGCGGCCGCATTTTCGTGTCACCGCGCCCGGCCCGTTAGTCTTGCAACCGCGAAATCGCCGCCATTTCGGCTGCGAAATTTTTGGTACGAGTCTTGTACATTACATCCCGTTAACTATGAAAAGGAACGCGGTGGCGTCCCTCTCGCGGCGACAGCTGCCCGCCGCCGTATCGGGCGCGTCCGACGATCCCCCTGATTCGTTGGACGCGCCCTTTCTCCCCGGGAAATTCGGGAGGCGCGGTGGATCAGACTTCCCCCGGTGACGCTGTGGCGTCCTCGGCTGGCGCCGGCCGCGTCATCACCATCTTGCCATTGTGCACCGAAAATCCCAGCCGGCCTTCGACCAGCGCCAGGGCATCGTCGCCGAACAGCGTCCGTCGCCAGCCGTCAAGCACCGGCAAGCCGTGGCGTACCCCGGCGGCCAGCGCATCGAGATCATCGCCGCGCACGATCAGCCGCGGTGCCACGCCGCTTTCCTTGGCCCGAACTTTCAGCAGCAATTTCAGCAGGTCGGCGATCAGCGCGCCGTCGCTCGACAGGCCGGGGCGCTGCGGTTCGCGCGCCGGCATCTCGTCGGCGGGCAGCGGCTCGGCGGCCTCCAGCGCGCGGATCAGCCGGTCCCCGATCGAATTGGTCGCCCAGGCGGCGGACAGCCCGCGCACCTTGGCAAGATCGGCCTGGGCCCGCGGCGGCGTGCTGGCGAGATCGCCCAGCGTCTCGTCCTTGATGATGCGGCCGCGTGGCACATCCTTGTCCTGCGCTTCCAGCTCGCGCCAGCGGGCCAGCGCCTTCAGCCGGCCGAGCACTTCCGCCTTGCGGCTGGGCAGGCGCAGCCGGGTCCAGGCCTTGTCCGGATCATTGGCATAGGTGGCGGGATCGGCGGCGCGCAGCATTTCATCGTCGAGCCATTCGCCGCGGCCGGTGCGGCGCAGCTTGTCGAGCATCTTGGGGAACAGCCGGGCGAGATGGGTGACATCGCCGATGGCGTAATCGAGCTGGCGGTCGTTGAGCGGCCGGCGCCCCCAATCGGTGAAGCGCGCGCCCTTGTCGACCTGCACGCCCGAATAGGCGGCGACGAGGTTGGTATAGCCGATCTGCTCACCCAGCCCCAGCGCCATGGCGGCGATCTGGGTGTCGAACAGCGGGTTGGGGGTCTTGCGGGTGAGGTTGTAGATGATTTCGAGGTCCTGGCCGCCGGCGTGGAAGACCTTGAGCACCTCGTCCTCGACGAGCAGCTTGAGCAGGGGTGCCAGGTCGATGCCCGGCGCCTTGGGATCGATGGCGGCGGCTTCCTCG